>JAYSRI010000241.1:0-1621 GCA_043721175.1 Alphaproteobacteria bacterium | reverse complement strand
CCTGCTGACAAACATTTTCGGCGTCCCGCATGTTCCAGTCGCCGAATGGGTTTGCCTGTATTTTTGTGTACAAATTAGTTTTTGCCAAATCAGCCCCCTTGGCGCTCAAAGATCAAAAATATCGGTGGGCAATCACCCAATTTCTTGACTTCATAGCGAGTGGTGATGTGGTCGGCAGGAGGCACACGCCAATCACTGGCTTGTTCGCCTTGCCACTCAAAACCGCCATGGGCACGGACTTTCTCTAATGTCCAAGCTGCGTACCCCGCCCAATCAGTCGCAAACCGCAGCTCGCCACCAACTTTCAGCGCCTTGTGAGCATGTTCGAGAAAATCTTGCTGGATGAGGCGGCGCTTATTGTGGCGGTTTTTGTGCCAAGGGTCTGGGAACAGGATCACCAAGCGGTCCAGCGACTGAGGCTTAAGCGCCTCCAACACAGGACGCGCATCGGACGCCAACAAACGCACATTCCCAAGACCTTGCGCGTCGATGGCGGTTAGCGCTTTCGCCACGCCCTCCAAAAATGGCTCGGCACCAAGGTAGAGCGTTCGTGAATTGGATGCGGCTTGGCCAACCAAATGTTCACCCCCACCAAAGCCAATTTCAAACACGACCGCTTTGGCTTCTGGCCAGAACGTCAACGGGTCCAGCTCACCTGTTGGCTCAGCGGGTATCGCAATTCTTGGCAGCAGGGTTTCAAGCAAATCCTCCTGCAGTGGCGACAAAGCGCGGCCTTTGATGCGCCCGTAGGAGCGCAAAGGACCATGTGGTTTGGGAGCAGAAAATTCGTGGGAGGACATGATGCCCTTATGCCCACGGGCCGATCAGATGATCAATCGTCGTCATCAGCCAGCAGCTTGATCAATTCAAGCACTTTTTTGCGCTGGCTGGTTGATTTCAACCGCGCGTAATCTGCTAGCAATTCCAAAGCACCGGGTGCTGCCAATAAGGAAGCGGTCGACAGGGTGTCAAACTCGGGTGCGGCTTCTGCCATACCGGGAACCGGGGAAGGCGACAGACCATCAAAGAAAAATGATGAATCAACCGCCATAATGCCACAAAGTTGAAACAAGCGGCTGGCACCGACACGGTTCAATCCGCGCTCATACTTTTGGACTTGTTGGAACGAAATGCCCAGCATTTCTGCAAGTCGCTCTTGGCTCATGTTGAGGTCTTCGCGGCGTTGCTTTAATCGGCGACCCACATAGGCATCAACAGCAGTAGAGCGACGTTCATTTGACATAGTTAATATCCCTTACTCACACATCTTGGAAACTACTCTTACGCCCAAGGTTCGCGATCCTGTTACTCCGAATCATTACGAAAACAAGCAGAATTGCCAGAAAAGCGCTGAACATCAGCTCACCGAAACTATCATAGGGTGTAGACGCTGCGTCAAGGGGCAACCTTGCGACGGCAAACCCCGCGCCAAATCGGTGCTGAGACAAAGCTCTACCGTACCGATCAGTTATGGAAGACCACCCGCCACTTGCCGCCCGCACCAATGGTCGCCCTGTTTCAATGGCGCGCATTCTGGCTTGCTGGTAATGCTGATCGGGCCCCAATAAGTCACCATACCAAGCATCTATCGAAATATTGAGAATCCAGCCAGCTTGCCCTA
>JAYSRI010000240.1:0-4030 GCA_043721175.1 Alphaproteobacteria bacterium | reverse complement strand
ATGCCAGATTGCGGCGGATCGCGACTTACCAAAGTCGCTCTGCGATCACACGCTTGTAACAAAAATGGTTGGCGGTCAATTATAGTGCTACTTTGGTAAGTCGCGTTCCTAAATTGTTTAACGTTCATCGGTGCCTTCATCGGACCTGGGGTTTAATACCAACGGCCCAGTGAAACAACTCGTTTTCTAAAAAATGTCATCCCCGACAAACGTAGCGCAGCGTAGAGAAGATCGGGGACCTCATCGGGTTGCACGCTCAAACTTCAGGGGTTCCCCGCTCTTCGTTGCGCTAAGCTTCACTGCGGCGGGGATGACAACACTCGGTGTCGTAAGTAAAGGATTTGATTGGGCCGTTGGTATCACACACCCTATTGCACCCGTCGAACCCGGTAGCCTTTGTTACGGCCCTCAACCTGCATCATATACGAACCCATCATAGCTGAGCGAATACGCACGTTAAAAGGTGTTTGACGCGGTGCGTTAAGTTCAACAGCTTCCGTTAACTGCCAAATCCCGCCATTTTCAAGAAACACAGCTGTTCGTCCGCCCGAGGTGCCAACACGCTCAACGGCAAAAGTCTGTTCTTCAATTTGTTCGTCGCGCTGAATCGATGCGCTTGGCGTAGAAGCCGATGCGGCAGGAGCTAGCGCACCACCCCCACCAAAACCAAACTTTGGTAGTGATGGAATGCGAAATCCGAAGGCCTCACGGCGAACGGCAGCAACACGGGGTTGGTCAAGGGCAATTATTTCGGACCGCCCCTCGGCAGCTTTTACTTGCGCGACAGCGGCGTCAAAGCAGGCGAGCCTCTGCGTCGGATCGGTTTTTTCCGCACAAGCGTAAATTGGGGATAATGGCGACGGAACGAAGGTAGTTTGCGCCAGTGCCGGCGCGATAGTCATCGAACATGTTGCTGTAAAAACCACGGCAAATTTCTTGTTCATCGGAGGTTACTTTCATCATGCAAAGACTTCTGATCGCTAACTGATGCGATGTATGGCATTGGTCAAACCAAACGCTATAGATAAGTGCAGTAAAACCTCTTTTTGGGAGTCTTCTTTTTATGAAAATCAACCGTCGGTCAGTCGCAATTGCCACTAGCGCCATCGCCCTTTGCTTTGGCCTTGTTTCATGCGGTGGCGGCAAGGAAAATGCCGACAAAGCGCGCACTCTCCATATTGGCAATACAGCAGAACCTTTGTCGCTTGATCCCCATCAAGCGTCTGGAACATGGGAAAACCGTATCATTGGCGACATGTTGATTGGCTTGGTGACGGATGATCCTCAAGGCCGCCCAGTGCCCGGCATGGCAACCGAATGGACAACCTCTGCCGATGGCTTGGTGTGGACGTTCAAACTGCGTGATGCCAAATGGTCAGACGGTGTGCCGCTGACAGCCAGTGATTTTGTTTACGCGTGGCAGCGGATTATGACATCCAAGCCGCCTGCAAAATACGCCTCGCTTTTGTATGTGATCAAGAACGCCGAGCAGATCTATGATGGCCGCATCAAGGACGTCAATCAATTGGGCGTCAAAGCCTTGGACGATAGAACTTTGGTGGTCACGCTTGAGCATCCGACCCCATACTTACCGGGGCTTTTAACGCATTACACCTCGTTTCCAATTCCCAAGCACGTGGTGGAAAAAGTTGGCAATGACTGGATCAAGGCGGAGAATTTTGTCGGTAATGGCCCGTTCAAGCTCGAACAATGGAAACCCAACGACTTTATTCACGTGGTCCGCAACACCAATTATTGGGACAATGCCAACGTCTGCTTGAACCAGATTTACTATTATCCAACCACCGACGAGACAGCCGCCGAGCGCCGCGTGCGGACAGGTAGCCTTGACATCAACACCAATTTCCTTGGCTCCCGCTTAGAAGAAATCAATAAGAATTTGCCGGGCTACCCGCGTATTCATGGCTATACCGGCCTGACTTATTACATCTTCAATATGCGTAAAGCGCCGTTTACGGACGTGCGGGTGCGTGAGGCATTGTCGCTCGCGGTTGATCGTGAGTTTATCACCAAGGAAATTTTGAAGGCTGGCCAGCAGCCTGCCTATAGCCTTGTGCCGCCGGGTATTGCGCAATACGAAACAGGTGCCGCGCATGTCAACTTCAAAGGCCAAGCGCTTGATGCGCGTTTAGCGCGTGCAAAAATGTTGTTAGAGCAAGCAGGCTTTGGCCCTAACAAACCACTGACATTTACGTTCAGCTTCCGCAATTCGGGCGACAACCCACGCATCGCGCCCGTTGTGCAACAAAATTGGGCGAAAATTGCGCCTTGGGTGCAAGTGCAAATCTTGGGTTCTGATACACAGATTGCCTATGAAAAACTGCGCAATGGCGATTTTGACGTCGGCGATGCAGGCTGGATTTCTGACTTCAACGATGCCGTGAACTTTACCTTTTTGTTTCAAACCAGTACTTCACAACTCAATTACGGCAAGTATTCCAACCCTCAGTATGACGCACTGATGGCGTCTGCAAACATCGAGAAAGACGCCAATAAGCGTGCGAAAATGATGCAAGATGCCGAAGCCCTTATGTTGCGCGAACATGGCATCATGCCAATGTTCTTCTTAACCAACCGCAACCTCGTCAGCCCGCGTGTCACAGGTTGGGTCGACAACGCCGTCGACATCCACCGTGCCCGCTATCTGTGCACAACGGACGCGGCAAAGGCGAAGTAACCGTTTCAAAATCAAGCACAAAAAAGCCCGGCAGGTTGGACTTGCCGGGCTTTTTTGTAGTTAGTTGGTCGCTGCTTATCGAGACGCACGCCGCGTTGTTGTCGCACTTGAAGGCAACCCAGGCTCACTGAACGTGGTCGAGATATTGCCGCAATTGGTGTCCATCCAGCCGAGGATAAGACCCAAAAACTCCGCCTTATGCTCAGGCGTCATTTGGATCAATTGGTGCGACATCTTTGGGATTTCCACATAACGGAAGTTCGCAGTCGGATTCACCTGACGCATCCGCGCAGCCGCAGTGCGGGAGTGAATGGTATCAGCTTGACGATCATAATCGCCATGGAAAATCAGCCAAGGGATTTTGACGTCCTGAAGATGTTGCATGGGATCCCAGCCGCCGACCGTGACGCCTTGTGTCACGCGTTGTACCCGGTTATCGCCCCAATCGTTGCTGATACGCGCGAGATCAATAGCTGGAGCGCCAGAAATTGCGCACTGCCATAGGCCCGCCGACGCCGATCCTGACCGCGCAGCGGCAGCCGCCGCTGCAAAGCCACCATACGAATAACCATACAGCATCATACGGTTAGGGTCTGCAATGCCTTGGGAAACAAGCCAACGCGCACCGTCATCGTTGTCATCCTGCATTTTGGCGCCCCACTGATTATCCCCAGCTTTCCAGAGGCGAGCGCCAAGGTCGGTGGACCCACGGTAATTTGGTTGCAGGACTGCAAAACCGCGCGTTGCAAACATTTGTGGCCAGAAAGACGCATCGAAATTCATCCCGTCTCGCGACCAAGGCCCACCATGGGGCATAACGACAAGCGGCAAACTGCCGTCACGTTCCTTATTGTAGCCCACTGGTAAGGTTAAAACTCCCGGGATCGATAGTCCGTCCCGTGCTGGATAGTTGACCCATTCGGCAGGACCTAATTTATCGCGGTCCCAGCCGTCAAGATTTGACCCAATCCTTATCAACTGACGCTCATTTTTAAGCAGGTAATACGTGGTTGGGAAATTTGGCGCGTTAGCCGTAACGACGACGTTTGCACCTCCATTGCGGATGCCAATCGCGATATTTGTTCCTGGGAGGGCGCGGCCGAGTAAATCATAGATACGTTTGTCGGTAGAGTCGTTGCGGATACATTCCGTTGTTGGACCAGCCCAACATACGTTACGCAAGGGATCGGCATTGACTGCTTCAAAATCGTCAGCAGTCCCAAAGTCAACGCTTGAGATATCAAACTCAGTATTTTCAACCATTGGGGCCGACAACGTGTTGGTCGCCAAGTCGTACTTCATGAGAGCCGCGTAGTTGCGATCCTTGTCGGT
>JAYSRI010000239.1:0-1627 GCA_043721175.1 Alphaproteobacteria bacterium | reverse complement strand
CTTCAATCGTGTATTGTGCCCACGTCGAAGTCCCGCCTTCAATCACCGTAGCAATTTTTGCTACGCTGGCCAAAGCCGTATTGTATCGTTGAGCAACGCGGTCGCGGGCGATAATCTCGTCGGGAAAAATAGCCAATTTTTCAATTAAGATCGCCGCTTGTATGGTGTCTAATCGACAATTTAGTCCAATCCGAACATTATCATAGCGGTCGCTCCCTGCGCCATGATTTCTGAGTGACATGCATAGTGTGGCCAATTCGGCATCATTCGTTTGAACAGCACCACCATCGCCGTAGCAACCAAGCGGTTTGGCTGGGAAAAAACTGGTCGTCGTGATGTCGGCCCAATGCAGGGGATGTTTGCCGTGCAAGGTACAGCCATAGCCCTGCGCTGAGTCCGCAATGAGTTTCAGGCCCTCGCGGCGGCAGATAGCGCTCATCGCAACGTAGTCGGCGGGCTGCCCGAACAAATCTACAGCGATCACAACCCGCGGGCGGAGCCTGCCTTCCGCCTTCGTTGCGGAAATTGCAGCCTCCAACGAAGCCGGGCACATTGTATAGGTTTCGGCATTCACATCAACAAACACAGGGACAGCACCTAACCAAGGCACGACTTCCGCGGTAGCAGCAAAGGTAAAGCTCGGGCAGAATACAGCATCGCCTGGCCGAAGATCCCACGCCATCAATGGTAACGCGAGTGCCTCAGTTCCATTGGCACAGGCCAATGTGTGTTTTGCCTCGCTGAACCGGCCCATCTGGCGCTCGAGTTCAACAATTTCTGGCCCCATTACAAAGGCGCCGTGATCCAAGACCCGCGTTATTGCAGCATTGATTTTGTCGCTAATGCGTGCGCGCTGAGCTTGGAGATCGATGAACGGTAACATGAGGCATCCTGAAGTCGTGAGTGTGTAGGTGTCGCCATGCCGCGCGTTACCGGCTAAGTCGAGGCTTTCTAAGGTCCAATAGCTGTCACTTTGAATGTCGAAACGCGTCACAATCATCACCGTGACTTACAATAGCGCCGCGCTCTTAGAGAGGTGGGTTGCCAGCGTTGCCGTTCAGGACGTCACCGATTTTGATGTCATCATCGTCGATAATGCATCAACCGAATCCCAGCGACCCAAGCCTGAGAGCATTCCACAGACTTGGAGGCTCATTCAAAATGAAAGCAATCTCGGCTTTGCAGAAGCCAACAATAGGGCCGTAGCTGAAGCAAAAACTCCCTTTGTGGCTTTCCTCAACCCCGATGCCTTTCCTAACCCGGACTGGCTGAAAGAGCTGTTGGCGACCGCTCTGGCGAGGCCCCATGTCGCAGCTTTCGGATCGACCCAATTGATGGATTCAGATCCCGCCAAGTTAGATGGAGCTGGCGATGTGTGGCATATAGCTGGAATACCGTTTCGCGGGGGCTTTGAGCGCATCGCTCCGCTCCCTTATCCCGACGGAGAATGCTTCACGCCCTGCGCTGCAGCGGCCCTTTGGCGCCGGGAAGCATTCCTTGATCTTGGTGGCTTTGAAGGGCGCTACTTTGCCTATTGCGAGGATGTCGATTTAGGTTTCAGGCTTCGGTTGGCCGGCGGCACCGCGTGGCAAGTCGGCGCTGCGGTCGTTCGGCACATCGGGTCAGG
>JAYSRI010000238.1:0-1627 GCA_043721175.1 Alphaproteobacteria bacterium | reverse complement strand
CGAGTGCGGCAATCTCGCCTTCGGTGCCAGCTTCATGATATTCCGCGTCTTCATTGACGTTCCAAATATCGTAGACACGGGCGTTGGCTTGAATGTTTTTAACCGTTAGCATCGCGGTCATCATGGCGTGATCTTGATTATTGTATTTGTGCATGCCGTTGCGACCGACCATGTGCAAAGTCGGGTATCGGGCTTCTAGGCTTTCCTGAACAGCCGCGACGTGCGTTTTGTAAGCGTCATCGTAGATTGGATAGGCCTTCTCTTGGCGCACAACGACGCCGCCGATCACTGTCTCGGGCTTAGCTAATTTGAGATAGGCCATCTCTGTTTTGGCAAGCTCAATCAAGTCTTCGTCGCTTGACGTCCAAAGGCCATCGCCCGCAAAGCAAAAATACTCCAAGCCAACACAAGCGGTGTCTGGATTTGGTACCATTTCTGGGGACCATGAACGGAAGTTCTGGATACGCCCAACTTTGACGGAAGGCTCGTGGATGTAGATCCAGTTGTCAGGGAACATGTCTTCAGCTTTGATCATCAGCGCGACCGTAATGAAGTCGCGGAAACGCAATTGGCCTGCTGATGTGATGGCTGCGGGAACTGGCGCTATTGAGCGCACCAATTCTGGAATCGGTGCGGAGCTAATAACGTGGCGCGCTTTGACGCTTTGGGTGTTGCCGTCCTTATCTGTGCTGGTGACGGTCCAGGTTTGGCTCCCGTCATCAAAGCGCATGGATTGCAATGTTTGCCCCATCTCGACCGTGCCGCCTTGGGTCAGCGTTTTGTCGCGCGCGGCATCCCACATCATGCCGGGACCAAGGCGGGGATAACGAAAGCTCTCCAGCAATGACTTAACCGCCATGCCATCATTCTTAGGCTTAGCGCCAAAGGAAAACGAGCGCTTGAGCGCATCGAAAATCGCGGTGTACAGGCTAAGGCCTTTGATGCGTTGCGCGGCCCAATCAGCGGAGATATCAGAGCACTTCATCCCCCAGACCTTTTCGGTATAGGTCTTGAAGAAGATCGAAAACAAGCGCTCGCCAAAAGCGTTGGTTACCCATTGTTCAAACGTCTTGGTTTCTTTATGCGGAAAAGCGCGCCAACGTAGATAGCTCAACACACACATCGCGCTGGTGAAAATGCCCAGATTGGTCAGCGCCTCAAAGGCTTTAAGCGGGTATGAGTAAAACTTGCCACCAAAAAAAATGCGCGACATGCGCGGGCGTTCTATAAAGTCATCCGGAAGAATCTCGTTCCATAAAGCAGTTACTTCGCTGGATTTTGAGAAAAAGCGATGCCCGCCAATGTCAAAGCGATAGCCATTATGTTCAACCGTGCGGCTGATACCACCGACATATTGCTCGTCTTTTTCGATGATGTGGACGCTGTGGCCATCCTTGGTGAGGAGGTAGCCAGCGGTTAGGCCCGCCGGACCGGCGCCAATGATCGCAACATCATGAACGACAGGGTTAGTCTTGGCTTTCACAAGCGCTCTCCATTAAATTGGTGCCGCGAAATCGTCGCAGATTTGTTGATGTCATTGATCATATTTAAGTTAACAGAGTGATTAGCGCGTGGTCATTCACGCGTTTTTGTCTCCGCCTAGGGGATCACGACCTGTGCGCAGGCG
>JAYSRI010000237.1:0-10798 GCA_043721175.1 Alphaproteobacteria bacterium | reverse complement strand
TCCAATGTCAGCGCCTTTAAAGCAATGCCCATTACCGATGAACTGGCCAATCTGATCGCAGGGGCACGTGCTCCCGCCGAAAAACTCAATTGAAAGGGTTGTGACATGGACAAGACTTTTCACCGACGCCCACTGCAAACGGACGCGATTGCTTTCTCGTCGCCGGAAGGCAAAGCGATATTCTCCGAAGCCTTACTGAGTGAAGGGCTGAATGGATATTTTTCACTTGCTGAGCAGTTCCACACTCAGTCGGAACCAGCCTTCTGCGGCCTTGGATCGCTGGTAGTGACGCTCAACGCATTGTCAATCGATCCTGGCCGGCAATGGAAGGGACCATGGCGTTGGTTCTCAGAGGAAATGCTCGATTGCTGTGCGCCGCTCGCGGATGTGCGCGTCCGTGGCGTGGACATCAATGAATTCGCCTGTCTGGCGCGCTGCAACGGGGCCGATGTCGAAGTCCATCACGGCGATGTTTCCAGCCTCGAAGACTGGCGCGCCGCGTTGGCGACAGCAGCCAGTGGTGTCGCGGTGGTGGTGGCTGCCTATGATCGCGCCGCTTTGGGGCAAACTGGCAGCGGCCACTTCTCGCCGATCGGCGGCTATCACGCGGCTAAGGACCTCGCGCTCATTCTCGATGTCGCGCGATTCAAGTATCCGCCCCATTGGGTTTCGGCTGAGCGCTTGTGGTGGGCGATGAAAGGGCCAGACCTTGCAACAGGAAAGTCGCGCGGTTGGTTGGAGATTCGTCGCGCTGACCTCAGCTTGGCGGGCAATTACACGTGTTGCGGTCGGGGTAGCGCGCGCACCGAAGGCTTAGGAGCGCATCATGGCTGATGGATTGATTTTGCTGTTTGAAACGGCTCTCATTGGGGTTGGAGCGACGCTGTTTCTCGATCTGTGGACGCTTTTCTTGAAGGTCGTCTTTCGCGTTCCGGCGACAAACTACGCGATGGTTGGCCGCTGGATTGGCCACTTTCCGCTCGGTCAGTGGGTCCATTCATCCATTGCCAATGCGCCTCCTGTCGTTGATGAGCACGCTATTGGCTGGATTGCGCATTATGGCATCGGCATTCTCTATGCCGGGCTGCTTGTTCTTGTTGCCGAGATTTCTTGGCTGAGCACACCCACCCTAATTCCCGCGCTCGGTGTCGGGGTTATAACGGTCGCGGCACCGTTTTTCCTCATGCAGCCTGCTATGGGCTTTGGGGTCGCATCGTCGCGGGTGGTGAACCCGAACGCTGCAAGATTGCGCAGCCTTGCAGCACATGCTGTATTCGGTCTGGGCCTCTACCTAACAGCTCTGATAGGCGCGTCCGTCTGGTAGCGTGTCGATTAAATCCACAAATCCAACCTTGATCGCGAAGATCAAGGCTGCCGAAAACAGGGTCCCTGTGGCAAGAAAAAGGCTTTTGCGAACAACTAAGCCCACCCTTGGCGCTATCCAGTCGATCCGCTAGGGGACTGGAACGTCAATGCAGCCACACCCGCAAAAAGAACGAGCAGCGTTACTCTTGACTGACGGACTTCAGTCAATTCCTCACTTTCACCCGCTCTCTTTCCCGACGATTAAATGTGGCACCCCGTCCGACGTGCGGCTATGGGAGCGGCCGCTTTTATCGATTACAGACCGGACGCGGTTTCGTAAGTTGGAGAAGCTCTTGAACCGGACCACATCTACAGGATTGTCGAAGCGGATTTCGATATGCCGATGGGTGGAAGGGCCGGAAAGGCCAATCACCAGCCCTGCAAAAGCTTGACCGAGATACAGGCCACACACCCGGTCGCTAAGCGCAAGTTCCGGCGGCGTATTGACGAGCGCCAACCTCGCATGAAGCGTGTTCCAGTCTTTGGCACCGTGCTGGCGGGCAACAAGCTCTAATGCTTCGGAATGGCTGATGTCGGTGCCTTTGGCCTGAAGAGCTGTGCGCAGGGCTTTGGCCTGCCCCTTTGCCGCGTCGATATTCATATCGCCTCCGAGCTAGGGGCTGTCCCGAGCGGCAGGAAGCCACGACCGATGACCAATGCAATCAGCAGAACAATCCCGTCCGCTATGGGAAAGGCAATCCATATACCTTTGACCCCGTAAATGGCAGAAAGTCCAAGGATTAGCATTGGCATCAGAAACCAAGGCTTCACTAGGGTTAGTGCGGCCGTCCGTCCGGGCTGACCGATCGCCTGCAAATACATCGCCAGAACAAGGATAGGTCCGCCGAACACGTAAAGCGTCAACATAGGCCGAAGGATTGCGACAATAGCGTTGGTCACCTGCGGATCGCTGTTGAACCAGCCGCTGACCACTTTGCCCGCGAACGCTCCAATCATCGTTACCGCACCACACCATAGAAAGGCCACAACCATGGACAGCCGTAGCGCCGCCGTGGCGCGGTCGTCCCGCCCGGCTCCGGCGTTCTGGCCCGCGATGCTTTGCAATGCCAGCGCAATGGCCAGCTGAGGAAGGAAGGCCATGCTCAGAAGCCGTGTTACCCCGCCATAGGCCGCAACGAGCCTGCCATAGTCTGTCGCGTGCTGCCGCAGCGCCAGCATCACTAAGCTAGCGACTAAGGCGATTCCGAGGAAGCTCAGACACAAAGGCAGGCCGAGGGTGATGATCCGCCGCCAGTTCACGACCCAGCTTTCTTGCCGCAGGCCGCCGAGCGGCAAAAGCCCCTGTCCTCGCGCCCGAAGTCCAAGTACAAGCACAAGACCAAGGACCTGCGCCGCTACAGTTCCCAGGGCGGAGCCTGCAATCCCGAGGCCAAAAATGACGATCCCCAGCCAGTTCGCGGCGATATTGAGCAGGTTCACCAACACTGAAAGCGCAGCAACAGCACCAGCACGTCCCTCGACGCGCAAGGCGTCGGCATGCAGGCCAAGTAAAAGCTGGACTGGCGCAGCCCAGATCAGAATGGACAGGTAAGTCCATGTGCTTTGGGCGAGCTGCGCATTACCTGCCGCCATCTCGTTGAGCAGCGCTCGGCCGAAGATAGCCCAAAGCAACATTAGAAGGGCCGAAATCAACAACACCAAACCATGCGCGCCGGCAAAAACCCGAGCCGCCGCAATACGATCCCCCGCACCCAAAGACCGCGCTAGCAGGCTAGACATACCACCGCCCGCTAAAGTCGACAGCGCAGACATCACCATAACCGCCGGAAAGGCGAGGCTCACGGCAGCCAGCGCTTCAGCACCGATGAAGCGTCCGACGAAGACACCGTCGACCACGTTCAGAATTCCACCCATCGACATGACCACAGCCATGGGAAGGGCGTTTGACAAAAACAGCCGACCAATGGGGGCGGTCAGAAATGGGTTGTCCTGTTGGAAAGCATGCCGTGAAGACATCGCGCACTCCTCTCATGAGACATTTCAAAATGTAGAGGAGCCTGCATTGCCCACTACGCGAAATGCTTCGAGGGTGAGATGTCAACATAATCCGAACTTCACCGTGACTTGCGTCCGCAGGCGGCTGGTGTCGGTACCAACAGGTAACAAAATAGCGTACTAAGGCTAGCGAGTCAAGCTGAATGAGGCCTAAAGTAGAGAGTTTCGCATCATCGCTTTGTGTTCCAGCAAGCATAATAGTCAAAGGAAACCTGAGTTTCCACTTTACTTCCGCTGGGTCTAAAACTGAATGTCGTAGGAAGATAAACCTCCTTTGGTCGGTTTGACCAAAGGAGCGTTTGACCGATAGCGTGAAAGGTTATTAGTGTGGTGCCCTCGCGCCACTATCGACATTTTCTGGTGGAAAAGGAAGTCCAAGGGAACCTGCTACCCGAGCAAAACCGGTCGCACCTTTGCCATATCCGTCGCATGCTTCATCCGGTTTAGACGTCGAGACGCTGCTAGTGTGCGGACCGTAAGAATGAGCCCCGCCTTGACGTGCGGCCAACTTTGCAAAGTCTGAAGTTGCCATTGATGCAAATCGATATGCATCGCCAATCCGCGAAGCTGCTGTACCAGTGGAAAAAATATCGGCTTGGCGCGACCAAACCATCGCCGCAGCTTGCCCACCACTAGGGCTTAAAAGTTCGAACTCGACAGTTAATCCACCTAGTCCTATTGGTGGCCGAATACCTCCAATTGGTGATGCAAGGTCTGTAGCCATGCCGAAAGCGGCACCAAGTTTACCAGTTGCCTCAACGTGAGTAATCCCTATTCGAAGAGTATAACCAGATGGAGGCGCTGCACCGGTGTCAACTATCTCAAATTGCCGAGAGAAATTCTCACACGCACTCCTCGATAGGGCATTAGCCACCAATGACCGTTCAGCTGGCGTGATATTTTCGGAGATTTCGTTTTCGCTTGTGTAGCGAACTGCATCTATTGTCAGTTTTGCGTTCTGCTCAATAGGAGGACTTGGCGGTGGTGTGGCCAATCGTTTGGTGCTTGAACCTGTGGCGGCTCCAAGCGTAGTTGTCCTAGATAAAAAATCAGAACTGGGTATTGGCACCGTTGTGCAGCCTGAAACAACCAGACTGAAAGTGAGTGCTGTTGATGCTATACGATATTTCATGTGTTTTCTTCCTTTTGCATTAGCTCGATTTTCATGGCTTTGAAACTTGCCTAAGCGTCTCGTAGGGACTGCTGACTTGAATGGTGTCATATTCCGCGATCGCTTCAATCGCTCGGGTTGAAAGTCCGGCCCAGGCTCTGCGGTTCTTTTTGAGCGCGTAAACATCCACTACGCGGCTACCATCCAAAGCGCTGACCGAATTATCGATGAGTATTTTGCACTCTTTAAGGGTCAAAATTTCACGCGAATTGTCTTGCTGATTGTCGCAAAGCCAAGTCCGTTGGCTGATCGCACTGGTTGGTTGAACCCGACTAAACCCTACAGCTCGCACAGCATGTGTCGTCGCCAGCGGTTCTTTGTCGAACACAAAATTGCTAGTGGGAACAAGTGTCGTCGTGCAGCCCAAAACACAAAGGCTTAGGGCAAAGGTTGATGATAGTATGGCGTATTTCATTGGATTTTCCTTTCAGAAAGGGATTGAGTCTTCAGAAGAGTGACCGCGCAACGATGCATTGACTCACGCCGTGAATCTTTGACTTTGCGAGGCTGCGAGGGACGCTTTTTAGTGAGATAGTAAGCACGCTTGAAGCTATGTATTGGGGCGCAGCGGCCTCGCCCCGTATCAGCCATACACTGGCTCTAGGAAAGTGTTCGGGACCCGTTTCTAGGTGACGAGAAGGACATCGCGCGCGATGGGTGGGCCCTTGCGCAAAATCCATTCAGCGACGAGCAGATTTAGGATCCAGCCAGCGCCCATGAGAAGGCCCCGATTTAGTTCGTCTGGTGGGCCTAAAGTCAGAATGAGAGACAATTGGGTCACCGCTTGAGTGCCAGCACCAAGGCCAATTGCATAGGCCCGCACCATCCATTTGCGATGTTGTGAGAAATCGCGCCCGCCAATTGCATAGGTGCCGAGGAGAAGGCTGACCAACATAGCTGCACCAAACACGAGCCTTTCCCAGTAGAGTAAGGGGCCATCATTGTGCGCAACCGGGTAAAACAAAGTCATCCAAAGTGCGCAAATGGCGGCAACGATGCCACAAGGAAGCATGATGCGGCCGGCCAATTTGTGCCACTTGGGCATTGTTCTGAGAAAACTAGGCCAAAACTGAAAGGCACCCAAAATGCAAAACAAGCTAGCGCTGACGATATGAAGGCTGATTGGCAAAGGTGAAGCGACAAAGCGCGCATTTTCGGGCGTAATCGCGACAGTGCCAGTAATGCCTGCCAATCGAACAGCTCCAGCCAAAAATGGAATGACGCTGAGAGCAAGGAGCGACGTTGGAACGAGCCAGCTTTGTTTTGTAACGGATGTTGCGTGTTGCATTGTCATTTTCTGTTCGATCTAGAAAGTATGATTGGTTTGGGTTGTTGGAGCGAGCCAGCTGGCTTGGAACCCCACGAAGCTTGCCAAAATAGCGCCCGTGACGAGGCTGGAAGTTAAAACTGTTTCAGGAGTGGCTTTTTCCGCACGACTTGAAAGAATTTATTTATGCGCAGTATCTGCCCATTTTCAAACTATAACAGCACTGTTATAATTTTGCAATGGGTGTTTTAGATTTTAAATTATCCAACGACCACGCGGGACTCTTGACGGAATCACCCCAAACGGCGCCTACTAACAAGCGTTCGAACCGACACCGGCTGGGGCTTCATCCCCGCGGCAATTTAGAAATAAAAGCGACCTTAATGCCCAAACAAACCGAGCCACACCACACAACTCCTTCGCTTGGAACAGAGCTTCGGCGCTTGATCGAACTTCTCGACGGCGATGTGGAGAAACACTATCGCGCGCTCGGTCTTGAGTATCGCCCCCGCTTTACCCCGATCGTCAGAGCCTTAGAGACACTGGGGCCGAGTTCGATCAAATCCATTGCGCGCCAAAGTGGTCTTTCGCACTCTGCCGTTAGCCAGACAGTTGCACAAATGGTCAAATATCACTTGCTAGCGATGAAACCTGGCGGTGACGGCAGGGAGCGGATCGTTGAACCAACGATTACGTTAGTCCAAATGCTCCCGGTTCTTCATATCCAATGGGCAGCAACCAAAGAGGCGGCAGGGAAACTTGAAGCCGAGTTGTCAGCATCGTTGCTTAAAACCGTCGGTGAGGCGATTTGTGCTTTGCAGCGTCACTCTTTTGGTGACCGCATTACCGAAGAGTTTAAACAATTGCGTCGATCCTGAAGCTATGGAAAAGCAAAGACCAATGGAAACATTTCAGTGAGATTTTGAATGACTTTATTGGACATGATTGGCTCCGCGTTTTGGGTTACACCTGCTGCTTTGAATGCTCACGACGCCCGCAAATATTGCTAGGATCGCTCCCATTCCTAGGCCAAGATTTGGCGCTATTTCGAGGGGGGCTAAGGTCAAAAGCAGAGCTACTGTGACTGAACCAATGATCTGGCCGCTTAAACGTGCCGTCGCCTGCATCCCTCCAGCGGCTGCACTTCTGGCAAGGGGCGCGGCCAGAAACATGTTCCGATTGTTTGGCACCTGAAACAGCCCAAACCCGAGCCCACAAATGAAAGTAATTGCGACAATTGCGACTGGGTTTTGGTCTAGCGGAAATAGAGCGGCAGCCATGAGTCCGATTGCGAGCACCGCACCGCCCAAAGTACATAGCCAAGCAGGCGCGATATGTTCAGCTATGCGGCCCGTGAAAGGCGCCGTCACTGCCACCGCAAGTGGCCAAGGCGTGATGTACGCGCCGCTCAAAAAAGGCGTCAGCCCAAGTCCGTGTTGGAAATAGAAAGGCAGAGCGATCATGCCAGCCCCTTGCCCCGCAAAGCAGCAAATGGATGCTACCACAGCAAGGCGAAATTGACGGATACCTAGTAAATCAAAAGGAATCAGTGGGGCGAGTTTGGGTTTTTCGCGGCCCACAAGCACAGCGAGAGCTGCGCCTGCAATCGCAAGCAAGACACAAGATAGCAACGGGTGCTTTGGCAGATACTCAGCCGCTACAACCACGGAAGCGAAAGTGAGAGCGTTAAGGCTCATACTTGCTAGGTCGATTTTCTGCGTTGTAGGAGCAACGATAGGTAGGTAGCGGGTTGCGATCAGTATCGCCGCACCAAGGGGAAGATTGATCGCAAAAATCCAAGGCCAGCTGCTAGCAGAGAGAATAATCGCGCCAAAAGTAGGTCCTGCAGCGGCGCATAGCGCCACATTGAGTGCATTCCAACCTATTGCCGCGCCAATCTGCCGCTCTGGCACCACGAACCGCAAAATCGCGATACCCAGCGCCATGATAGCGGATGCACCTAAACCTTGAACGAGTCGCGCAGCGACCAAAATGTTCAAGGTTGGCGAGAAGACGCAAAGAGCGGAGCCGCCTACAAAAAGCAGGACGCCGGAAGTGAAAGTCCTTCTATAACCAAAACGCTCAGCTAGGGCTGCACATGGCAAAAGGGCCATAACTAAAGCTGTTTGGTAGGCCGTAACGACTAAGACCGACATCGCGGGCGTTACTTGAAAAGATTGCGAGATCGTTGGAAGTGCGACATTGACAGCCGCCGCGTCGAGAACCGCGAGCGCCATAGCGCCCAGCACACACATGATGGCAATTGTCCGCTGGGGCTGTGGTAATCCGTCCGCTTGGTTTACTGGCAACACCGGGGCGCCGTCGGTCATGCCGCACCGACAGTCCACACGCCATCGTGTTTTTCATATCTCGTGACCAAGTGTTCCTCGACATCTTCTCGTCGAAGGTCGCGATCTGCAAAGCGGTACAAAAGGACTGGCCCAGTTACACACAATGTATCGTGTATATCGCCTGGAAGGTATACTTGGATTTCCCCGGCACGAACAAGGGTCGCATTTCTCTTAACGAGGTGGGGTTTCCCATTTGCACCGATAACTCTGGCATAGGTTCCCATTTCGATTTCGCCACGCTGCACCGCATAGATAACCCAACCGCGACCGTGATCATGAGGCGGTCGATAGAGGTGCAATGGTTCTGTATGCGCCAGCAGCACATACCCATCAGAGCTATCTCGGAACAATTCTTGTTTAGTTGGTGCAGACGTGTGTAACTCTGCGAGCCATGCCTCGTCGGTCGAGGTCTTCAGCAAGGCTTGAATATGGCGACTGACATCGGCGATAAGTTGGGTGCTAAGTGGGCCCCAATTAGTTTTGATTGCTTCTTCTACCTTTTCCAAAGTGCTTATGGACATGTTGTCACCCGTTCTACATTGTTGAGGAAACTTCAACTGGGACAATAAACTCTGGTTTACTCAGGCGGAATGCGTCCTGTTTGCATTGTATTGATGCGTCTGACGCTATGTTGCGAAACTCTGGGATGTTAACAAAGTTGCGATGTCACAGATTGATTTCAACTTGCTTGTTATCTTGGACGTCCTGCTTTCTGAGGGCAGTGTCGTTGCAGCGGCTAAGCGACTTCAGCTTAGTCCCTCAGCCATGAGCCGAGCGCTGGCGCGCCTTCGCACTGCGACTGGAGATCAATTGCTGGTGCGGGCTGGTCGTGGGTTAGTGCCGACCCCTCATGCAATTGGCCTGCGTGATCGCGTAAGTTCGCTAGTAGGCGATGTTGAAACTGCTTTGCGCCCCGCTGCCGAACTTGATTTAAAGTCGTTGGTTCGAACATTCACGTTGCGCAGTAGCGAAGGTTTTGTGGAAACCTTTGGCCCCGATTTGATCAATCAAGTATCCCTGCAAGCCCCAAATGTTCGCCTGAGATTTATCCAAAAACCAGATAAGGACAGTGCCCCCCTACGAACTGGTTTGATTGACTTGGAAACTGGGGTTATTGAAAGTGCTACGGCCCCTGAGCTGCGCGTGCAGTCATTGTTCTTAGACAATTATGTTGGCGTTGTGAGAACGGGACATTGCCTCATGCAAGACCCCATCACAGCCGAGCGGTTTGTGGAAGGTCGGCATATTCTTGTCGCACGCGAAAATCTGGTAGCCGATCAATTCGATCATATCTTGTCAGGCTATGGTTTGAAGCGCCAAATAACGACAGTCGTCGGCGGCTTTGCAACCGGCTTAGCACTGGTTCGTGCTACAGATATGATTGTCGTCGTACCACAACGACATACCGCCAGCCTGCGCGAAGGCCTGTTTAGTTTCACCCTGCCTTTTCCAACTCCGCAGTTCACCGTATCAATGATCTGGCACCCAAGGCAAGATGGCGATCAAGGCCATCGCTGGTTGCGTCAGTGCATTCGTAAGGTGTGCGCGGCGGCGCTAGACAGTCAGTCCAAAATCCTTCCAACTTAAGCGCTCGAAAACAGGACATTACGAATTACGTCGCCCAAAGACGATTCGAGGTTAAACGAATGTCGGCTTACAAGCACGGCTATCGGCCTGCACTATGACTTGGTTTGGCGCATAGCGGCTGAAACCATCAACACTGAATCTATATGGGCGCGCGGTCTGTGCCAGCTTTTCAGACGCGATCGCTATCTGGGGGCTATCCGTCATATCTCAGCTCTGCTCTGCAAGTCGTCCCAAGATTCGCAGGGCATTGGCCTCGATGAGGCTGGCTGCTTCTTCCACGTAGCCGCGTGTCGCACCTACCAGCGAAGCGACTTCTTCAGTCACGGCAACGCGGTTCGCAACGAGATCATCGACCAATTCTTTAACGCGCTTTCTCACGTCTGCTGGACGAAAGCCGATCTCTTGGGCAAGTGCATCCCAATGGCGCGCGGCGACATCGCCCGGCTTTCGCTTTTTGCCGGCGATATTCTGGGCAAAATACTGAACAATGCTGGGCCAAGCCAGCACCGTTGAGACATCGTACAGCGGAGCAAGATGCGGCGCTTTCCCTATTGGGAGCAAAAGCGAATAATTTTTGGCGTGTGCGTCAGTGTTGGCGACGAGGATAGTGAATATCAATTGATCGAGGAGCGCTAATGCGTCAACCGGGCGTAAATGGCGCCCCGTGTTGAGCAGTGTCGCCAAGGTTGGTCCCGCCACGGTACCGCGTTCATACTTCCGCCCAGGCGGTACACCATTGGCCTGCGCAAAATCTTCTTGATGGATTCGTAATAACGTTCCTGTACGACTTAATTGCCGGTCATAACGCAAAACGCTGATTGCTTTGCGGTCACCTGCGCAAATGATGCTCGCTTGGGCGGCCTCTATTCCGATGGCGCGCGCTAAACGCAGACAATAGGTTTCATTTTCAACGATACCCGGAAGAAGCGAGTTGTCTGGTTTGAGAATTATTGTCGATGGTGCGCCGTTTCGAGCGATGGCCAACATATCGCCCTCTTGAGGCAAACGCAAAACAGGACCGCCCGAAGCGCCTAAAACTGC
>JAYSRI010000236.1:0-10801 GCA_043721175.1 Alphaproteobacteria bacterium | reverse complement strand
ACGGCTCAGAATTGTGGCGACCCCTGCGTTTTATGCCATGAGCGATAATTTTGAATTTGCACTGCGCCATACTAAGGGCGAATATGTAATCTTTATTGGCGCAGACGATGGTCTTTATCCTTGGAGCCTTGCGTATTTGGATGAAATGATCCGGCAATTTCCCAGCGAATGTTACGACTGGGAACCACCCCAATTCATTTGGCCTCACGAAAAGAAGGCACTGCTTTATTGCGACATTGAGCCCCATTTGCAGGCCCCGAGGCGTGAGACTGCCCAACAAGCAGAAGCACGCTTGATGACGCCGATTGCAGTCCGACAACCGCTACTGACAGGGTTTAACGTTTACCACGGCTGCGTCGCCCGTGTGCTCGCACGCCGCGTCATGGCGGCTCAGGGCTGCTATTTCGACGGCCCGTCCCCAGACTTGGCAGCTTCCTTTGATAATCTGCTTTTCACGGAAGGCACCGTTCATCTTGGCGCGCCTGTAACAATAGCAGGCATGTCGACACTATCGACCGGATGGGCCTTTATGGCCCCCAAGCCGACACCGGGCCAAGTGGAAATACGCGCTGAATTTCTGTCTTCGAATATTAAACTTGCGACGCGCAACGTGCCGATTAACTCTGTGTCAACAACCGTGGGTCCCTATTATGGTGCTTTTGTTGCGTATTGGCTTAAAAAATACGGTCAACTTGAAGGCTTTCCCCACGCAAAGTGGCGGGACATTTATGCCCGACAACTGGGAGAACTCTATTCGGACCAACTTTCAGAACATTGTACCGCATACCAGTTGTTCGTCAATTTTCTGATAGACCATGGAGCAGTCGGCGCTGAAGGTCTAACACCTGATGACATTCCGGCTCCCGAGGCTCAATTGGTGCCAAATGTCAGCGACGAAAACCCAGTTCCAATGTGGATGATCTCAATCGCAAACGACCTACACATCGATGTTAAAGTCAAACGCTTCGCGAGCTTCAAATTATTCCAATGGGGCGGGCGGCTTATGGCTCAGATTGAGAGCGTGAATGATCATATCACAATCGTCGACCACACAGAGCTTGTAGCGCTATTGCTACCTGCAGCTACAATTCAGCTTGCACACTTAGATCCTTCTGGTCGCGACATGCTGCGCACGGTAGCAAAACTGCGAGCAGCAGCATTGATAAAACAATCGTGACACCACATACGTTGGTTGATTTTTGCGGCCCGAGTTTGAAATTTTCAGGGCGTACGTGGTTAGGAAAAGTAGATGAAGGCAGTAATTCTTGCTGGAGGCCTTGGGACGCGGATCAGCGAACAGTCCCATATGCTTCCAAAACCCATGATCGAGATCGGCGGACGGCCCATTCTTTGGCACATCATGAAAGCCTACGGCGCCCACGGCATCGTAAATTTTGTCATTTGTTGTGGCTACAAGGGCGCAATTATCAAAGAGTATTTTGCTAATTACTTTCTTCATACGTCAGACGTGACGTTTGATTTGGCTGCAAACAGCATGAAGGTTCATACCAAAAGTGCTGAGCCTTGGACAGTGACGCTTGTGGACACGGGCCAAATGACCCAAACGGGCGGGCGGTTGGCCCGCATTCGCGACTATATCGATGGTACCTTTTGCCTAACATATGGTGACGGCCTCAGCGATGTTGATATTAAGGCGCTGATTGCTTTTCACCAAAGTCAAAATGTCATAGCGACTGTTACGGCGATTCAGCCCGCTGGCCGCTATGGCACGTTAGAAATTGAGGGTGCGAGGGTTGCTTGCTTTGACGAGAAACCGGCAAATGACGGCCGTTGGGTTAGCGGCGGATTTTTTGTATGTGAGCCTGAGTTGCTTGATCGCATTGGCAGTGATGACACCGTTTTAGAGCGCGAACCCCTTTCAAGCCTTGCGGCAGACGGAGAGCTTGCCGTGTATAGACATGAGGGATTTTGGGCGGCAATGGATACGTTGAGAGACAAGATTGCGCTGGAAAAGCTCTGGGAAAGCGGGGATCCGCCTTGGAAAGTATGGGAATGAAACTGAGAGAATTGGAGCTTGCGGGCACTTACCTCATGGAGTTGGAGTGCCACCATGACGAACGGGGCTTCTTCGCACGAACGTATTGTGCACATATGATGGCTTCGCGTGGCTTAGTCTGCCAGTGGGAACAGATGAACACCTCATTTACCGCAAACTGTGGGACGATCCGTGGCTTACATTTTCAACGGCCTCCTCAGGCGGATACGAAAATTGTCCGCTGCATTTCAGGGGCGGTGTTTGACGTTTTGGTTGACTTGCGCGCCGGGTCGTCAACTTTTGGGCACTGGACATCGCAAGAGCTTTCCGCCTCAAACCGCAATATGCTTTATATCCCTGCCGGATTTGCGCATGGTTTTCAGACCTTGCAAGCCGATACTGAGTTGACCTATCTCCACAGCCTGCCTTTTAGTGAGGAACATGATGCGGGCGTGGATTATAGTGATCCAGCATTATCAATCGATTGGCCGTTGCCTGTGACCAATATATCGTTGCGAGACAGGTCGTTACCACGTCTCAATGACTTGGAGCCGATGGAAGTATGAAGTGTCGTCATTGCCAAGAAACCTTATCACTGAAGATGCTTGACTTAGGTTTTGCGCCGCCGTCGAACGACTATCGGACCGTGTTTCAATTGAACGAGCCTGAAACAACTTATCCATTGCGGCTGTTTGTTTGTCGTGCGTGCCGCTTAGTCCAAACACAGGACTTCGCTGAAGCAAGCGCTTTGTTTGGAGCCGACTACCCTTATTTTTCGTCTACATCGAGTACTTGGATGAACCACGCGCGAGATTATGCCGATATGATTGTCAAGCGCCTTGCCCTCAATGAAGCCAGCTTTGTTGTCGAGATTGCATCAAATGATGGCTATCTCTTGGGCAATTTCGTCAAGGCACAGATCCCTTGTCTTGGCGTTGAACCCGCAACTGGAACAGCTGCGGCGGCCCGCGCCATCGGAATTCCTGTGCTAGAAGCCTTTTTCAATGACGCACTAGGTCAAAAAATTGCCCTCGAATACGGTAAATGCGATCTCGTTTGCGCCAACAACGTGGTTGCTCATGTACCCGACATCAATGGCTTTGTGCGCGGGATGGCGGCCCTGATAAAGCCTGACGGGGTCATTACGGTTGAATTCCAACATCTGCTCAATTTCATATTGGGCTTGCAGTTCGACACGGCCTATCATGAACATTTTTCGTATCTGTCGCTTATTGCTCTGGAAAAGGTTTTTAGTGCGGCGGGTCTCGTTGTTTTCGATGTTGAGGAAATCACCACCCATGGTGGGAGCCTGCGCGTTTATGCAGGGTGGCCTGCAGCTCAACACGTTATATCGCCTTCAGTTGAAAAGCTTCGCGCACGTGAAATTGAGGCAGGGCTTAACACTGATGCACCCTACCTTACCTTCCAAACCCGAGCTGAAAAAATAAAGAACGATTTGCTTTCATTTTTGATCGACGCAAAGAGACAAGGGCGCCATGTGGTTGGATACGGCGCTGCCGCCAAAGGCGTAACGCTTCTCAACTTCGCCGGTGTGCGGGCCGACTTATTATCTCACGTCTTTGATGCTGCAAAATCAAAACAAGGCAAGTATTTACCAGGCAGCCATATACCCGTGATGGCCCCCGAGGAGATGAAAATGCAGCAAATTGACGATGTGTTGATATTACCGTGGAACATAGCTGAAGAGGTCAAACAAAACCTAGCGTGGATGCAAAAAAGAGGGACGCGGTTTTGGATCGGCGTGCCGGAGCTGCGTGAAATATGAAGCAGCGCCTACCCTACACGCGACCCTCCATAACTGACCTCGAAGTAGCCTATGCGAGTGATGCGGCGCGAAACGGATGGGGCGAGCATTGTTACAATTTTATCCTCCAGTTTGAGCAAAATTTTGCGCGCTATTTGGGTGTTCCATTTGCTATCGCGACGTCTAGTTGCACAGGTGCCCTTCATATGGGGCTTCACGCGATGGGTATTGGCGTTGGCGACGATGTTATTTTGGCTGACACCAATTGGATCGCGACAGCCTCTCCAATAGTCCATCTAGGTGCTCGGCCGATTTTTGTCGATGTAAAGCCAGATACATGGTGCATTGACCCAATCTGCGTCGAAGCAGCAATCACTGCTAATACCAAAGCAATCGTCGCCACACATATATACGGCAATGTCTGCGATATGGGTGCTTTGTTGGCTATCGGAAAACGCCATGGTATTCCTGTCATAGAGGATGCAGCCGAAGCTATTGGCTCTGCTTTTGAAGGACAGCGTGCTGGGTCGATCGGGGCATTTGGTACATTTTCTTTTCACGGAACAAAAACCCTTACCACCGGCGAAGGCGGCATGTTCGTTACGACAGATAAGGCTTTGTACCAACGAGTCTTAACGCTCTCCAACCACGGTCGCGCCCATGGAGAAACACGTCAGTTTTGGCCCAGTGACGTGGGCTTTAAGTTTCGGATGTCCAATCTGCAAGCAGCTCTTGGATGTGCTCAATTGGAGCGCGTTGAGGAGTTAGTTGGCCGCAAGCGTCAAATATTATCGGCTTATCGACAAGGCATCAGCCATCTTGATGGCGTCACGATAAATGTTGAGCAACCCAATTGTGAGTCTGGTGCTTGGATGCCGACGGTCGTCTTCGCACCAGAAACCGCTGTTACGCGAGAGGATTTACAGCTCGCTTTTGCGCAGGAAAACATAGATGCACGGGTGTTTTTTTACCCACTTTCTGGTCTGGACATGTTTCCCTCGTGCCCACAAAATAGATGGTCTTACGACATTCCAACACGCGCTATAAATCTCCCAAGTTTTCATGATATGGAAGTGTGCGATATTGACCGCGTGTTAGCCGTTATTGAGCGTGTTTATCGCGAAAAACAGTCATGAAGGACCTCGTTATTCTAGCGGATGGGGAAGTCGGACTGACTTGCGCGAGATTCTTGCTAGAAGAATATCGCGCCGACCTAGGCCTTATCGTTACCACCTGCGACAACGAAATCTCGAGCCTTGCGCGAGACAAAGCTGTTCCAACCTATTTTTACGACAGCGACGCACAACTGGCTGTTTATATCCGTCAGCGGGGTTTGGCCCCCGATATGGGATTGCTTCTTTGGTGGCCACACATCATTAGAGAACCACTTTTGAAATTGCCAAAGGCTGGATTTATCAACACACATCCAAGTTTTTTACCCTATAATCGCGGCAAGCATTATAGTTTTTGGGCCCTTGTTGAGCAGGCTCCCTTTGGCATAACGCTCCATAAAGTAAATGCGGGTATAGATACGGGTGACATTATCGTACAGCGCGCTATTCATTATGATTGGTGTGACACTGGGCAAACGCTAGCCACCAAAGCGCGCGACGCCATGACAACTCTCGTCTGTGAGTTCTATCCAGAAATAAGGGCTGGCCTTGCGCAAACTATCCCCCAACAATTGGGTACGGGTTCGTTCCATCGGTCGAGTGAATTGGCGGGCGCCATCCACATTGATTTGGACAAACCCAATACAGCGCGCGGCGTTCTGAATCTGCTGCGCGCCAAAATGCATGATGGCCTGCCTTCCTGCACGTTTGACGATGACGGCGCCACTTATGAAGTCAAAATTGAGATTAGGAAAGTTCAATGAGCGACCCCGCAAAAGAATTTCGTGATCAATGTGATATGCAGATTGCCCAGCAGGGTCTTGATCCAGTTACAGCTACCTTAACTCAAGATTGGATCGAAAGGGCCAATGCAGGTAATTATTCTTATAACTTCACGGCATTAGGCCGCCCTATTATTCAATATCCTCAAGATATTGTTGCGATTCAAGAGCTGATTTGGAACGTGAAACCTGATTTGATCATTGAAACCGGCATCGCCCATGGTGGTTCACTGATTTTGAGCGCATCAATGTTGGCGATGATTGAACTGTGCGAAGCCACACAGCGTGAAACAACCCTTGATCCGCGTAACGTCCAGCGCAAAGTTATTGGCATCGACATAGATATTCGTGAGCACAACCGAAAGGCTATTATGGCCCATCCGCTCTCTAACCGAATTGAATTGTTACAAGGCTCCAGTGTCGACGACGAGATTGTTGCCGTGATTTCAGCAAAAGCACGGGCGGCAAAAAATGTCATGGTGTTTCTGGACAGCAATCATACACATGCTCATGTCTTGGCTGAATTACGGGCTTTTGCGCCCTTAGTAACTATCGGATCTTATTGCGTTGTTTTTGATACGATTATTGAGCGTATGCCCCTTGCTGCTTTTCCGGATCGTCCTTGGGGACGCGGCAACAACCCCATGACTGCCGTCGAAACCTATTTGACGGAAAATTCTGACTTCGAGATTGACACCGCCATGGATGCCAAGTTGCTCATCAGCGTGGCACCGCGCGGCTATCTCAAGCGCTTAGGTTCCAAGGTGGACAAAGCAGTAGCGCTATAGAGTATCCCTGATCGTCAAGAAGGTTTTAGGGTCCATTTCAGGTTTTTTGCCAGCAAGGCGTGTGCGAGGACAACGAGCTTTCCCACGATAGCTGTCATTGCCACTTTGGGGAGTTTTCCGAGTTCGATAAGAGCGTCATATTTGGCTTTGAAGTCTGGATTGTAGCAGCAGGCAACAAAGGCCGGCACCGCGCGCAAAATCTGAAACAGATTTTATTAAGCCACGTATGCGCTATCTTAAGTGCTAGATCGACCTGATGTGCTTTATACGTGATGCACGGCGATCTTATACGTAACTGCATAAGCGATACCAAAAGCCCTATGAGACGACAATGCTAACAATCGCTGCAATACGATGGAACGCGACTTACCAAAGTCGCTTTTTCAAACGACGGCGTGTGTGAGCCGACGTTAGCGGTTGATTATAAGTGCGACTTTGGTACGTTGCGATCCGCGCTTATGAAAGACTTCCGGTCATTTCAAAGGGCCGCCATTCTAAGGCCCCTTAGAGAAGCGCCCGACGTCCACTGTTTGCTGCTGGCCACGATTCAGCTCTACGACAAAGCTTTCAACTTTTTCTGTCGGTCTTCCCCAATCGCGATAGAGCTTAACGGTCAATGAGGTCGGGCCATTGGGATCAAGGCGATCAGCGGCAAACGCGTTAGCTTGCACTTTATACTCGCCGTTTGGTGCAACATTGAGCAAATACTCTTCTGGGCCATAACCTTGGGTCATATCATTGGAAAGCCTGCCGCCAATGGCGGTTCGCGGATTGGAATAAATTGCCTGCTCGCCTGTCGGCTCATTGACCCACAAATCCATGTCAGTCTTGTCGGTGTTCCATTCCAGCGTGACCCGTATGTCCACACTCAGTAGTGTCATCAAGCGGGGATCAATCAATTGTGCCAGCCGCGCGTCAGTCACGCCCAGTGACTTGAGTTTTGGCACAAGCCGATTGGCCTCCATGAGTGCGATTAGCTCGATACCGTCATAGTCGCCAGCGTTAGGTGTTAGTACAATTCTCATCAAAAGCTCCAACGCACGCTCATAATCTGCAACCGAAGTTGGTGCAGGCACATTTGGACGCGATGGGCGGGCATCAGCACGCGAGACCAAGGCTAGCGCCAAGTTGCGCAGGGCTTGAGGTTTATTTGGGGTTGCCTGCAAGATGCGTTCATTGAGCCAGATCGCATTAGAATAGTCGCCATATCGTTCAAGTCGGCTAGCAAGGATGATTTTGGTGTCGACACTTGTTGACGTTAACTCAACCGCATTGCGGGCAATGCCTGCGGCTCGAAGCGGCAAGCCATTGCGGAAAGCCCATTCGGCCATGTCAAAATAAAAAGCTGGTGTGTCGCCAAATCTCGCTTCTTGGGCGATGTAGATAGGTTCAAACGCCGCTTCGTCACCCGATTTTACATCACGCAATGCTGACAGATAGGGCCTGCTCGGGTTCCAGCTAGCCGCAGTGACAGAGATTGTCGGACGCGCTTGAGTATCATTGCTTTGGCTTGGTGCATTGGTGCTGGCGCTAGCGTCCTGTGATCTAATAGCGCCTGTTACAACCACTGATTCGGCGGCCACCTCCGCCCTTGCCGCAATCGGTGATGGACTGGTGCGCCGTTCAGCGAATGGTGGAGGTGGAGGTGCCGGTGGTGGCATGGCGGCATTTGGTCGTGCAGCGGTAAGGCGCGGCCGGACCGCTCCTCCAGTGGCACTTGGTCGGCGATCCTGCGCATTCGCATTGGAATTGCCGGGGGTAACTCTTGACTGGTCTGGCGGTGAAAATCGGGTTTTCCACCACGTTTTCTGCTCCGTCCATTTGCTGGCAATGGTTTCAAACCGGGCTGCCTTTTGCGCTGTTTCCGCTGCTTCTATGGCGCTACGGCGGGCCTGATATTGGGTCAAAAACGCTTTGCCGAGGCTCGTAGACGGGGCAATGTTGTTGATCGCATAGTCCTCAACGGTTTCCAAAACGATGTAGCTAAAGTCAGGGGTTGCCACGCCAAATCGGCGGACAGCAGCCAGCAACGCGTCGCTGTCAGGATTGTCCGTCGCGCTCAAACGTTTAATCTGGCTTGCCCCCCAAAATGCTGCTGCCCCATTGTGACTGACCGCGACAATGTTTTGTAGTGACAGCCTTTTCTCGCCACTATAGCCTTTAACGATCAAGTTATCGCCTTGCGGCCTTGGTCCCGTGATGCGGAACTGGCCGTTCGCAGAGGGTGAAGCACTATATTCCACCATCTCTCCAATACTTGTTGTCAATGTCCGCAAATCTGGCCCACGAGCCTGCAATGCTGCCAAGCCAGCAGGCAAACCAGTCGTTTTCAGGTCAATAAACGACCCGCGATTGGCCCCAGCAATTCCTTCCAATATATCAGTGCGGGCATTGGCAGAGGACGATATCGCCATGACCCGGCAAGGCCACTGGTTCACGCGGAAACTGTCAAGCGACAATTGGCCGTCTGAAAATAGCAAGCATAGATCAGTGTCGCCTTGAACCGCGCGTTCTAAGCCGCCCAATCGCGATGCACCTTGATAGCGCACAGTGCGCAATTGCGCAGAAACAGTGATCATATTGGCGCGCGTAAAACTGACGGTGCGCGGTGTCCCGTCGGAAAACAATATCAGGTCCAGCCGGTCTGGCTGTACTTGGGCAAGATAACGCTCCAGAAATTCGATTTCCTTGCCAAGGTCGTCATCCCGCCTTGAGCGCGAACTATCCCAATAAACGGCAATCGTTTTTGGTTTTGCCGCCGCAATGGGCGCGGGTGGGACGTAGAATGAAAAATACTGATCGCCTGCCTTGCTGATCGCCAGTGTCAGATCATTGTCTTGGCCTAAATTGGAAATCTTTAGATCACCGCGCAATTGGACATTTCGACCTTCGTAGCTGCCCAGTGTTTGACCGTAGCCATCAGATAATGATTGGGTGTTGAAGTTGCTGTTAGCTACTGGTTGCAAGCCGCGCGGTATGGCAATGGCTGGCCGCGCACGACCCTCATTTGAGACCCGCAGGTTGACTTGGCCAACGTTTCCAGCGGTGCTTAGTGGCAAAACATACTCATTGTTGGCGTTGAGCGCGCTCACATACGTGATTTTGACTGTTCGCCCACTGCGCGGATTTATCGGGAAGATCCGTGTGCGAAACTGGTTGGCTGCGTTGATCTCGCCGAGGCCAGGATCAACGCCACGGCGCAAATTTTGCTCGTACGCTTCGGCGGCTTTTGCCTTGGGCTGAAGTACACCGTCGACCATCACGCCGTTCACATCCAGGCCAAATTCAGTGACATAAGCCTCGCGCGGCAGGTCAAGAGTAAAATCGCCCTCGAGCACACGCTCATTTGGATTTGAGAATTGTGCCGTCAGCGTTGTTTGCGCCAGACCACCAGCTATTTTAACAACAATCTCTAGGCTGGTGATTGTCAGGGATTGAGATACAAGTGCCGTTCTATCATTTCCGATATCGCGTGCTTTAAGATCAAGTGCGGGACGTGGCGCTTGTTGCTGAGGTGGTGTGGTTTGGCGAGGCTGGTTTTGCGCACGCGCTTGGCTCTGGAGGCCAAATGTCGCAGTCAATGCCAAGACAAGACTTAAAGACTGATGACGCAAAATGGCTCGCATAAAATTTCCCCAACTGTTTTCCGATATAGCTATCGCAATTGCGGCACAATTAAGTAAGCAATTGGGCGGTACTTGGGAACAAATGATAGCGGATCAAAACTTAGCTTATCCAGTGATGTATTGCCCGCCATTGATTGTCAGCGTTGCTCCGTTGATAAAGCCGGTATCTTGAACCAAGAACACAACCGCGCGAGCGACCTCTTCGCTTTCCCCTAACCGACCACATGGGATGCCTGCTTTGACTTTGGCGAGCGCTTCAGGAGCCATGGCGTTGAGCATATCAGTTGCAATATAGCCCGGTGCCACACAATTGACCGTGATGCCTTTGGCGGCACCTTCTTGGGCCAACGCTTTAGTGAAACCAATAACGCCCGACTTTGCTGCCGAGTAATTGACCTGGCCGATCTGCCCTTTCTGACCGTTGATCGAGGCGATATTGATGATCCGGCCAAATCCGCGCTCGCGCATACCTGCGATCACGGGGCGGGTGCAATTGAACAGGCTGTCGAGGTCAATATTGATGACGCTGCGCCATTGCTCCAGCGTCATTTTGTGCAAGAAGCCGTCTTTGGTAACCCCGGCATTATTGACCAAGATGTCGATCGGCCCAATGTCTGCTTCGATTTTGCCAATGGCGTCTGCACACGCCTCAAAATTGCCGACGTCAAACTTGACTGCGGCAATGCCCGTTTGTGCGGTAAACGCCACTGCGGCCTCATCATTACCACCGTA
>JAYSRI010000235.1:0-4048 GCA_043721175.1 Alphaproteobacteria bacterium | reverse complement strand
TTTCGTCCAGCGCGCGGCGGTCCACGATCCAGTGAGCGATGGGGTGGCCTTCGATGAGCTTTAAGATTAGGCCACTCACGGCGATTGCGATTGCAATGGGCGCTTTGGGTTTGGCCCAAGCCGGGCGTGTTGCTTTTGACGCCACTAATGCATTCGCAGCCGGGGAGGCACCCAAAGCAGCGGCAAGCGCTGCTGCCCCTGCACCGGCATCGACGGCAACTGGTCCAGCGGTTGGGCCGCCCATGTGTCTGCCTGTCGATTTGGCTAAAGAGGCAGGTATCAGTGCCGCTGAGTTTCGTTTGCTGCAAAGTCTGCAAGAGAGACGTCAAACACTCGATTCGCGTGAGCGCGATATTGTGACGCGCGAAAACGTCCTCAAGGCCGCCGACGGCAGGATTGGGGAACGGCTAACTGCGTTGAAAGCGGTCGAAGGCAATATCCAAAAACTGCTCGGCCAAGTTGATGAACTTGAAGCGGCTCGTATCACTTCACTCGTGGCTGTTTATGAAAAAATGAAGCCCAAGGATGCCGCGCGCATTATGGAAGGGTTGGACGAAGAGGTTCTCATTAAAATCGCTCAGCGCATGAAGACGCAACCAATGGCAATGGTACTTGCCAATATGAGTGGCGAACGAGCGCGGCGCATAACGCAACGTCTGGCTGCCATCGACGCGCCAGACCTAAGCCCGATGACAGGCGCGTCATCGCCGCAACCTCCTGTACCTGTTGCCGTAACCACGCCTCCACGCACACCAGCTGTCGCGCCCAATGCCGCTCCCAACAACGCCACGCCGAAGGCTGCAAAGGCGGCGCAGGCGTCACCCGCAGCAACGCCGATAACAAGCGGTGGGCAACAAGCTGCGGCGGCTCCAGCTGCTAATGGAGCGGGGCCAACCACGCCAAATTCGCCCAGCCCACGTGCGCCCAACGCGCCCAATACGCCACAGCCGACGGCGCGGGCGGCTTCTGGGCAGGCACCCGCTGATCCTCCTGCACGTGCGCGCGCTGTTGATACTCGGACAGCAGCTCCCAAGGCTTAGGAATTGGTAACCCCAACTTAACTGCGATCAGCCATAAAGACCGCTTGTTCAGGGATAGCCACACGCCTTCATATGGCATATTTGCGTCGCCTTCTTGCCTATAGTTTGTGTGTCGCGATCGCGACGCCACCCTTCGCCTATGGGCAAACAACGCCAGCAACAAAGACCAATAGCCCTGTCCCCACGCTCGCGCCGACATTGGGAATGGACGGGGTGACCCTATCGGGGTCACAAACTGAAACTTATGGTCGCCTGATTATAAACTGGCCAACCGGCACACAGTTTATTGCCAGCGCAGCCGTCAATAGCGGCATCGCGCTGATCCGGTTGCCGCGCGCCGTCAATATTGATCCCTCGACTTTCTCAAATCGTGCGCCTCAGTTTGTCGCGGCCGCAGCGCTGAGTGCCGACAAACGCACAATTCGGCTGGCGATGGTACAAAACGTCCGCATCGTTCAAAGTCAAAATGGGGCCAGTCAAGCGATTGACCTTGTGCTTCCCGATGCCGCCGATCCACCGCCACTGGGAAGCGTGTCAGATACTCCAAAAGAAGCGGCTCTGCCTGCAGCAATTAATGCCAGCGGCCCACCGCCTAAAATGGTGAACGGTGAAGCTCCAAAAGGTGTGCCACGGGTGCAGGTCGACACAGCGACTTCGCCTGATTTCACACGTATCCGCTTGACCAGCACTGTCGCAGGGCAAGGCCTTCCCACTCACGGCTATGCCCGCTTTGGTGACCGCCTTGCCATTGCGATTCCAGGGCAATTCGCACTTGATATCGCCAGCATCCGTGCAAAGCCGCCCGCCAGGTTGCGCGATGCGGCGCGTTATAACTCTGCGACAGACACATCGCTTGTGATGGATGTTGAACCTGGTGCCGTTGTGCGACATAGCCGCGATGGCGATGCGATTATTATTGATATCTTACCACCGGGCAGCGATCCAAATTCTGTGCAGGCGCTACAAGCCATGGCCGCTGCCAATGTTGGATCGGTAACATCTCCAGCTAGCAATGCGCCTAAGCCCGCCGCACGACCGCCCGGTGCGCCAATTCCAGCTTCCCAAGCATTGGCGTCGGGATTGGCTCAGGAGGCTGCCGCCGCCTCCCGTCCTGATCCAGCGCCTTCGGGTGTTGTGAAAGTAGTAGCCGCCAAACAAGGTGACGATCCTGTCCTTGAATTCGGGTTTCAATCACCTGCACCCGCCGCGATTTTCAGGCGCGGCGACGCGATTTATATTTTATTTGCCACAGCCGCCAAGTTTGATGTGTCCGCCATCAAACCATCGCAAGCAAATTTGGGCATAACACCGATAAGTGGCAACGGTATTGCTGGCGTTCGCGTCGTTGCGCCACCCGAGACGGTTGCAAACCCTAGTGCGTTGGGCGGCACTTGGCGGGTAGCGTTGTCACCACGAAAAGTAGCAGCGGCGCGGATGATTACCATTGAGCGGGAAACGGCTGCCGATGGAACCGCACGCGTTCGGGCGATTGTCCCCGATAGTGCGGCTACCGGCAGTTTTGTTGATCCAGAAGTTGGCGACACCGTTTTGGTCGGGCTAGCACTTGGCCCTGTCACATCACTGCCAACAAAACGGATTTTTTTGGAAGCCAGCCTCCCTGAAACATATCACGGCTTAGCTGCCACACCGCGCACGGAAGACTTTGATTTGCGGCGCGATGCCGATGGTTTTGTACTTGTTCGGCCCATGGGCATGGCTTTGTCACGCGTCGATGAGGCCAGCAATGCGGCAGGTTTTGCGCCAACTGCACCGGGCTTTGTCGATTTTGTTGCTTGGCGGCTGGGGCCGAAAGTTGATTTTCTATCTAACCTCAACCGCTTGCGTCGCGAAGCTGCAACCGAGATGGGGGATGCAACGGCGGGCGTCCGCAAGCGCCTTGATCTTGCTCGCTTCTTGATGGCTTGGGAAATGGGAGCTGAAGCGGCAGGGGTCCTTCGTCAACTCAGGACAGAAAATGTCGCGATGGCGCGCGCGCCTGAAGTCATCGGCCTTGAAGGCGCCGCGCAAGTGCAAATGGGCCATGGCAAACAGGCGCTGGACCTTTTGTCTCAACCCGAAGTTGCGAGCGATCCAGCATCTCAATTGTGGGCTGGCCTTGCCGCCCAACTTGACGACAATAGCGAGGAAGCGCGTGTTCGGTTTGAGCGCGGCAGTGGTGCGATCAACAGCTTTGCTCCGGCCCAACGTGCTGCATTCTTGATTGCCAAGGCACAGGCCGCTCTCAACCTTGGCGATACTCCAAACGCGGCAGCACTTGCCCGCCGCGCTGTCGAGGAAGCGCAAGATGAAACCACCAAGCAACGTGCGCAATTAATCGGCGCTGTGGCATTATCGAAGTCGGGCAAAACCGACGATGCACTCGCAGCCCTAACTCTGCTCGCCTCGTCCACCAATCGAGAAATAGCGGCCAAAGCGGTATTTGAAAAAACCATCATTGGAATTGATACCGGCAAGACGGGTTTGGCCGATGCTGTGCGCGCCTTGGACGCACTGCGCTATACTTGGCGTGGTGATAGCTTTGAACTTGAAGTCTTGCGCAAGCTAGGCGGACTTTACATCACTGGCGGCGATATCCGCTCTGGCTTGACCACCATGACAGCCGCGACAACCTTGCGGCCTGACTTACCTGCTGCGCGGGCATTGCGCGATGAACTCTACAAGCAATTCAAGTTTTTGTTCTTGGACGGTGGTGCCGACGGAATGGCGCCAGTGCAGGCTCTCGCGTTGTTTTATGATTTCAAGGACTTGGCACCTATCGGACCAGAAGGTGACCGCATGGTGCGCGGCTTGGCGGATCGCTTGGTCGCATTGGACTTGCTGCCCCAGGCCACGCAATTGCTGCAACACCAAGTTGATAATCGCCTTGAGGGGTTTGCCAAGGCACAAGTGGCGACCGATCTTGCCGCGATTTATTTGATGGATCGGCGGCCTGAGCCAGCCTTGCAAACGATCTGGAATAGCCGTGTCACGCAATTGCCAGAAGCACT
>JAYSRI010000234.1:0-1634 GCA_043721175.1 Alphaproteobacteria bacterium | reverse complement strand
CCGTATCGGCACCACACCCCGAACCACTCAGGACTAGGCACGACACATTTGGCATCTCCCCGTGGCCTCGCTCGCAGATCGTCCAAGCGAGGCCTGATAATTGCACCGATCAGTAGCGCCGATACAAGCCCGCCAACACGCCCTGCACCTTAACGCGATCTGGACCAAAGATGCGCGTTTCATATTGTGGATTGGCAGCCTCCAGCGCGATTGACTGACCACGCTTGCGCAAGCGCTTGAGGGTGGCTTCTTCATCATCAACAAGCGCAACCACAATGTCACCCGATTGAGCGTCGTCTGTGCGGCGGATGATGACAAAATCGCCTTCCAATATGCCCGCGTCAATCATGGAATCGCCTTTGACTTCCAAAGCAAAGTGCAGCTCTGGGTCAAGTTGGTCTGGCGTCGCGATGCGGCCAATTTCGTGCTGGATGGCGGCTATCGGAACACCCGCAGCGATCCGGCCCAAAACCGCGATATCATTTGCGGGCGGCGGCACATCATTGGCACTTTCGAACGCCGCTGTGCCTACAACCAAAGGCTTAAACTGCTGACGCCCTTTGGGCGGTGCCGCCGTTGTGGCGCTATCAGGCAGCTTCAAAACTTCTAACGCGCGGGCGCGATGGGCAAGACGGCGCAAGAACCCCCGTTCCTCCAACGCTGTAATTAAACGGTGGATGCCAGACTTGGACGCCAAATCAAGTGCATCCTTCATTTCGTCAAAAGAAGGCGACACCCCAGTATCTTTGAGACGCTCATGAATGAATAACAATAATTCCCGCTGTTTTGACGTCAGCATTTATTTCCCCTTTTGTGTTGGCGCGATGCCATAGCACCCGCAACGAAGCACGAACAAATTAAGGGTGTTCTAACTCTGTTCCGTTTTTGCGTCTAGTGGGGTACAGATATTATTTTCTGCGTGGAGCAAGTTTACAGTTCCCCCCTCGCTCGCGCGTGCCACCACTGCTAGACCAAGCCAAACAAGGAAAGACCATGAAAGTTCGTTTTGCGCCCTCACCCACTGGCAAGCTGCACGTTGGCAATATCATCACCGCTTTGCGCAATTGGCTGTATGTGCGTCAAAATGGGGGTACATTTATGCTGCGCATTGATGATACCGATACGGCGCGCTCAACGCAGACCTATGAAGACGGTATCCGCACTGATCTCACGTGGCTGGGCCTGACGTGGGACGAGACCGCGCGCCAGTCAGAGCGCTTTGCGATTTACGACAAAGCGCGAGACCAACTGATCGCGGCGGGCCTTTTGTATCCGTGCTATGAAACATCCGACGAACTGGACCGTCGGCGCAAGATTGCCTTGTCTCGGAAGTTGCCGCCGATATACGACCGCGCCGCCCTTGCGCTCACCGATGAGCAAAAATCCGCCTTTGAAGCGGAAGGTCGCAAACCCCACTGGCGCTTTAAGCTGTCAGGCAAGCGTGTGGCTTGGACTGACTTGATCCGTGGCGAGCAGACGGTTGACACAGCGTCGATGTCTGATCCCGTTTTGATCCGTGAGGATGGCGCTTATTTGTATACGCTGCCTTCGGTCGTTGATGACGTTGATCTGGGCGTGACCCACGTTATTCGCGGCGAAGATCATGTCACAAATACGGGCGCACAAGCCGAGAT
>JAYSRI010000233.1:0-1635 GCA_043721175.1 Alphaproteobacteria bacterium | reverse complement strand
GCAGTGCCATCGCATCTTCGCGCGACGCCACTTCATCGGCAATCACAGCTATACCATCCTTTACCGACCTCCAAGACTTGGGAGTTAATGCAAGACGGCCATCGGCGTGAAAGAAGGGCGCATAGTCAACAATAGCCTCTGGGTCAGCGGTAAAGCTGCGTAACCGCACTTCGCCTTGCACACCAAACGCGCCTGCGATTGCGCCCACAAGGACCATATCATCAGCCAATTTCAGACCGCTTGTTCACGATCTTGCCGACAAGGCCATAGGTCACGGCTTCTTCTGCGCTCATCCAAAAATCGCGGTCGGTATCGGCCTTGATCTTATCGAGAGGTTGACCTGTTGCCGCAGCGAAGATGTTGTTGATGCGTTCGCGCATACGGATGATCTCGCGGGCTTGGATCTCAATATCACTGACCATGCCGCCAACACCGCCGCGCGGTTCATGCAACAAAAAGCGAGTGTTGGGCAAGCAAAACCGACGCTCACGCTCGGCTGCGGCGTAAATCAGCGCACCAGCCGACGCCACCCATCCAGTGCCCAGTACGTTGACGGGTGCCGATACAAACTTGATCATATCATGGATCATGTCGCCACTTTCGACATGGCCACCGGGCGAGGACACCAGCAACAAGATCGGCTTGTCGCTTTCTCCCGCATAAGCCAGCAAACGCTCGCAGACGCGCTGGGCCTGCTTGTCGTCAATGCCACCGGTCAGCAAAATGGTGCGGCTATCAAACAGCGCCTTTTCTACGATGGCGGGGGCTGGATTGCCAGTTTTGGCTTCGTCTTCTTCATCCAAGCGGATCATGCGGTGGGCTCCTAGGCTCTAGTGTCTTTTCCACACGCTTTCGCCCCACCGGTCAACAAGTTTGGTCAATCAGGCGGGCACGCAGATGCGGTGGTTGCTGTTGGTAGTTAGGAAGCACTGACAGAATGTGAAGGGCGCTGCTGTGTGGGGTGGTAACATGACGGCCTTTTATGCTGCTGGTTACAGACAGGATTGTTTTATACAAGACAGACTGCAGGTGCTTAATTAAACGTCAGATTTTTGCCACCACGACGCTTGCATCTTGATGTGGGCCCCAACGGGCTGCGGGAAACTGGTTTTGCCAGCCAGTTTCCCGCACTCCTTTGATCGTTACTCGCTCACAGGGGGGGCTGGAATTGGCAGCGGGATTGTTACCGGAGCATCGATATAGCCGGTAATTTCCTGGCCTCGAGGAATATCAATATCCTTTCCGCGCTTGAGCAGGCCGAGGGGCCCAAACAAAACAGTCAACGCAACGGTCGAACCAAGCGCTCCCTGCCCTTCTGATGTGCGGTTTGCCCTTACAGAAACGCGTGTGGTGCCAATGCGTATGTATTCCAGCCGCACAGACAAGTCCCCGGCGCGGCCCATGAAACCGCGTTTTTCAGCAGACGTAACTTCGCCTCGCCCGCGAAACCCAGCTGGAATGACAGTGCCATCGGCCAGGGTTATCGGTTGAATGAGAGAAATCGTAAAAGTATCGCCCTGCCGATTGGTTGCACTGGAAAGTCGCTCATTAAATTGTAGCTTAATCTCTGTGCCTTCTTGGATCACTGCTGATTGCGTCGATGATGCCGACCGTGCACCTGACGCGGCTTGGGCT
>JAYSRI010000232.1:0-4064 GCA_043721175.1 Alphaproteobacteria bacterium | reverse complement strand
GCGAGAAAACCGAGCGCAATTACCGCTCCATCGTCAGTATCGCCACCGCACTATGCCTGATCAAACTCGTCCACACGGCCTAGAGCCCGACGGCATATTTATGTTGATAGTTACGGGCGGGATGGACGATGCGCCAATGTGGCCGCTGGCATTGGGAATAAACAGCTCTGGTCCCCGCTCGCCTACCAAATACGCACCGCCGGCATTGACAGGTCCGCCAGTAGCGCGCGCGCCTGAACTGGGCGTGGATTTGAGTATTGAGCCGATTACATTGTTGATTGGCCCAGTCACAAATCGTTCGATAGCTAGGTTGGACAAATCTCGCAGGATGGCCGCAGCCAAGCCTTTTACCGAAATCTCACCGGTACGCGCTGCCTCGCCCAATGCACCAGAAATGCGCCTGCCTGCTTTTGAGAAAGCATCGCCGATATAGTCGGCTGTGTCTTGCGCAGGACCACGGGCAAACGCGTCCAATGCAGCGCTGGCATCTTTGAGTGACGGCTCGAATGAATTATCATTTGTTTGTGCCATGATTGAGTTCCTAGTTTGATTTAAGCAATGGCGTTTTTACAAGTCATTAGTACTCGAGCAGATTGATGCGACACGCGTCAGTCGTTATCGGGAAACGCATCGATCAATTCGCCAAGACGGGTAACGTCAAGGCTGTGCCCTTCTCCCATGACTGCGCGCCATTCCAACACCGACAACCCCCAGAACTGGCTTGGAGTCAGCCCCATTTGGTGGGCGTTCGCAATCAGGTCGCGCCAAGGCAAGATGCTCATGTGCCAGCTCTTTCAAAGGCCTCTGCGATAGCGGTAGCAGCAGCTGCCGGGTCAATATGGGCTTTGGCAAGATCGTCCGGTGTCAGGCTATCGCCGTCGCCCATGATCAGTGCACTCACCACCACCAACAAGTCACCGCCCGACAAATCGCGCAAGCGTGCCTCAAGTTCGGCCATTGTACGCAAGCCAAAGGCAGTCTCAAGCCGAGCCAATGCACCCAGTGTGAGGCACAAAATCAAAGGACGACCATCGACGTGGAGGACGCTTTCGCCTCGTGCTCCATTCGTGGGCGCGCCATTCATCCGCGCGCTCATAGCGGCGTAAACCCAAGTTCGCCCGCACTGGCGAGGGTCATTGAGAAAGTTGCCTCGCCATCATGTGCGCCACCATATTCAAGTGCGACGATTTGAAATTTGCCTTCCAATGTGCCAAAATCGGGCACAATCAAACGCCACACCCGTCCGTCTTGAGCAAAGAAACTGGCTCGGACCAAAGCGTCAGAAGCGGCGTCCTTAAACACGCCTGCTCCCGAGACGCTGGCTTCTTTTAGTCCTGCCCCCGCCAACAACTCGCGCCAAGCACCCGGGCTATCGGCAGATGTTGCGTCCACAGACTTGGCTGATAGAGCGATGGATTTAGCGCGCAGTCCAGCCACGGTGGTGAAGACGGGTGTCGATGCGCCGTCTGAGATTTTAAGTAATACGTCGCGTCCTGCTTGTCCGGCCATTTGGGCCTCCTACGATTTGAGTTGAGTTCAGATTGGCTCAGCGATAATCTTCAGACGAATGACGCCCAGCCACGTTCGTCCATCGACGCTGCGCAACACGTCCGTATAAACCGGCAAAACGAGCACGATCTTGGCACCGATTGCCGCTGAAACAGCACCGTTGGCGCGCGCCGCGATGGCTGCCACAGCCGCGCGGGCTTCTTGTGCTCCAGTTTGCTTGGACACGATTTCGAGTGTTGCCGTGTGTTCGTGGGTTGAGACACCAGACGCATCGATGTTGCGTGTTTCCCAACGTCGCCAAACAGCAAAAGGCATCGCTGCCATTTTGACAGGCGCGTCATACAGCCGGACGGGATTACCGAGCGCCAAAATCACGCCGCTATCAGCCTTAAATGCAACATCAAGGGCTTCTTGACACGCGAGCGCGGTCACAGTTTCAACTCGCGTGACGAGACATCAAAGGATGCTCCCCCGTCCGTGCTGCCATTGTCGCGGCGTATAAGTGCCTCGCCAACCGCTTCAAAGATTGAAACCTTGAACGCCTCGGGCACGTTTGCAGCGCTTAGTCCATAGCCAGCCTGGTAATCCACGCTAAGCCCAATGGCGCCCGATGGCAGAGAATCCCTGACGATAAATCGACCATCAATTAATTGCACAAAACCCGGTAGTGCCGGGGTTTCAGCACCGTCTGCGGCGATAACGCGCACCGCGACAAGGTTGATCGCGGGGGCTCTGCCCGGCATTAAAATGCCGGGCAGAGCCATGTTGAAGAGACGTGCGCCCAAGAAACGCTGGCGCAAGGTTGTTGTGACAAGTGCTCGACCTGTGCGTGCTTCCAGTGCTTCGCGCGCGGCAACCAAGAGACTTGTCAGAACCGTGTCGTCACCATCAGTGCCAATCCGCAAAAACGCGCGAGCGGCCGCCAATGTAACGGGTTCAACAGGTGGTGCCACCAGTATTTCAAGGGCCATGATCAATGCCCCTTAGCTAGCAGCAAACTTGAGGAGCTTGATGGCGTCAAAGTCCTGGATCCCGCCGCCCAAACGCTTGGTGACATAGAACATCACAAAAGGTTTGGCCGAATAAGGGTCACGCAACACCCGCACGTCAGCACGGTCGACGATCAAATAGCCTTTGGCAAAGTCACCAAATGCAATCGCATGGCTGTTGGCGGCGACATCTGGCATGTCTTCGCACTCATACATTGGGAAGCCCAGCAACGTTGCAGGTTGACCCGCAACAAGGCTTGGTTGCCAGATGTATTGGCCGGTTGAATCCTTGAACTTGCGGACTTGGCCGACAGTGCGACGGTTCATCAAAAAGCTGGAATTGGCCCGATACGGCGTTTTGGGCGCATAGGTCAGGTCGATCAACTTGTCGATCGGGTTGGTTGCCCCAAATGCGCCCGCTGTCCCTGTTGCAATATAGCCCAACTGGCCCCACGTCGCCGCGCCTTCTGCGGCGATGGTGTAGTTGAGCAGGCCTTTGGGTTTATTGACGCCATCACCATTGATAAACGCGACGCCTTCGGCATTTGCAAAGCTCTCGGCGATTTCACCAGCCAACCATTGATCAATGTCCAACAGCGCATCATCGAGCAAGGTTTGTGTTGCCGCCGCCATGGCGTAAAGTTCGCCCATTGGGAAGCTGAGCAAATCAATGCTGGGCGTTGCTGTTTCCGTGCGTGTGCCGGTTTCTGCAACCCAACCGACGGCAGGAGCCGATGTGGCAATTGGCTTTTTGAAGCTGCTGTTGAGGGTTTGGCGAACACTGGCAATGCGGCGCATGGGTGAACTTGCTAGCAATCGACGGTCGATGGTCGCCATCACTTCGGGTGGTGCCACATGCCCGCCATCAGCGGATACCCCGACAGATAGAGACTTGGCTTCAACACGGGCAAGAGCCGCCTCGTCGCCACGGCGCATGAAACCTGACCAAGCTGTCTTGGTTTCATCATTAATCACCCCACCATCTGTTACAAAGCCTGGGCGCAAATTGGTCAGCGACATCCGGTCAAGGCTAGCTTGGGCACGGCTGACGGCACGGTCGATACGGTCTACTTTGTCGGTCAATAAAACGTCCGCGGTTGACTTGCTTTCAATCTGCGCAATCCGCTGGTCATTGGTTTCACGAAAGGCGTGAAATGCCGACATAAGTTCGCTATGTGCGGCCCGGGTATCGGGCGCACTGGTCATCTTGGTTTCCATGAATTTTCTCCGGATATGCTGTTTTCAGGCAGCTTCTTGGTGGGTGGCGAGGGTGGAAAAGGGCTGGTCCGCGCGCAGCCTAAGTCTGGCGCGGGGCAGCATAGGGAAAGTGACGATTGAAACTTCGCGCAGGTCAATCGTCTTTAATATCCGCCCCCCATTTTGTCGGGGAGTGGCATCTAAAGCGCGAAATCCAATAGAGAGCCCGTCTGCGATACCCGCTTGGATCAAGCGTAAAACCGCACGGGCATCGTCATGGTTAGGATCAATCAAACCTTGCATCCAAAGGCCCTGACTGTCTTCATATGCCGCCGTCCACTGGCCGACGGGCCGACTTGGATCATGTTG
>JAYSRI010000231.1:0-1642 GCA_043721175.1 Alphaproteobacteria bacterium | reverse complement strand
ATGACGGCTTTTGGTCCCCCCGCCGATCTGTCGTCCCCCGCTTGGTCGGCACTGAGCTTGCTGGCACTGATGGTGATTTGGTGGGTGAGTGAGGCTATTCCTGTGGCTGCCACTGCCTTATTGCCTTTAGCTTTGTTGCCACTTTTAGGCGTCGTCAAACCCGTGCAAGCTGCCGCACCTTATGGCGATCCGATCATATTTTTGTTCATTGGCGGATTTATGGTGGCCGCTGCTATCGAGCAATGTGGCCTGCACCGGCGGATTGCCTTGGGCATTCTGGTTGCCGTTGGTTCAAGCCCAGCCGCGATTGTCGGCGGATTCATGATCGCGACCACCTTGCTGTCAATGTGGATATCCAATACGGCCACCGCGTTGATGATGACGCCCATCGCGCTTGCAGTGTGCAACGCTGCGGCACCAGAGGGCACTCACAGGCGCAAACTGATCGCGGCCACCGTCTTAGGTGTGGCCTATTGCGCATCAATTGGCGGTATTGGCACCCCAATAGGCTCCCCCACCAATCTGATCGGCATTCGCTGGCTGGAGAATAACGATGCGGCCCTATCGTTTCCCGCGTGGATGGCGATTGGATGCAGTATTATCGTCATTATGGTGCCAGCAACTTGGTTCATTCTCACCAAAATTGCCTACCCGCTTCCAGCGCAATTGAGTGATCAGAATGCTGAGCAAGCCATACGCGCGCAAAACCAAGCCTTGGGCAAAATGAGCCACGCCGAATTGCGTGTGATGATTGTGTTTTTGAGCGTTGCGGCGGCTTGGATGTTTCGTGAGCCGCTGTCCAAGTTGCCCGGCGGCGAGGGTTTGACTGACATGGTGATCGCCATTTTGGGCGCTGTATCGTTGTTCATCATACCGTCGGGTGACAAAACCAAACCGGCCAAAGCGTTGCTCGACTGGTCAGTCGCGGAGCGTATTCCGTGGGGGATTGCGATCTTATTTGGCGGTGGCCTATCGATGGCGGCGGCGTTGGAAGCAACAGGGGTGTCAAGTTATGTAGGAGCACACATGGCCGATATTGGTACACTGCCAGTTCTGGCAATTGTTCTAGTTCTGGTTTCGGTAACGGTATTCGCCTCTGAATTAGCGTCAAATGTCGCGACATTGACTGCCATGCTGCCTGTGTTGACCGCGATTGTTGTGGCAACGGGCGCGGACCCGCTGATCGTTGGCGCATCGGCCACTTTTGCAGCTAGCTTTGGGTTCATGTTGCCAATTGCGACAGCTGCTAACGCGATTGCGTTTGCGACGGGCGCGCCAAGGCAAAGTGAAATGATACGGGTTGGTTTGGCTCTTAACCTGCTGGGCATTGTGGCCATAACAATTGCCGTGAGCGTTTTAGCGCCGCTCTTGCGCAGCTAAAGCCCCCTCCCCTTAAACCGTCCAATCAGCTATGAGATCGATATGACCGACACAGACGCTCTTTCGACACTTCTATTCGCCCAGCTTGACCAAGCACCAGACGAAACCGCCGTTGAGGCACTTCGTGTCAACGCACTTGGCAAAAAAGGCAGCATTTCTGAATTGCTCAAGGGCATGGGTGCGATGAGCCCTGACGAGCGTCTCGTTTTTGGCCCAAAAATCAATGGCCTCAAGCAACAATTGAGTGACGCTATCGCGGCCA
>JAYSRI010000230.1:0-4071 GCA_043721175.1 Alphaproteobacteria bacterium | reverse complement strand
ACAAACGCCTATGTTCGCAGAGCGACTTTGGTAAGTTGCGATCCGGCGCGGTTAAGCCATAGTCAGCTGCGTCATCTCAATGGGCACTTAGTATAATTCTTTCGCTGCACTACTGCCCAACGGTCTCACTTTTCGCTGCTTTGCGCATTTCTAAACCCATTGCCCAACGCCTCTGAAAGCCACGCCAGTTTTTAGGTTGGCCCGAACTGGCGAATGTGCCGCCCAATTGCTCGCCTGGCGCACTTGGCCATTCGCTTTGAGCGGCTTCAGATGTGGGGACGTCCAAGTAGGCCGCTCTACTAGTATCACCCTTTAACGTCATATCGAGAAAAGCTGTGATGAAATGCTGGTTGATTTGATTGATGCGCTCAGTCCGCCAGACCGGTTCGGAGAAGAATTCTAAAGTCGAGAAATCCATATCCGGCGTGATCGGCACGGGGTTGCCAGCAATATTGTGGCGCGCTTGTTTGTAAATCAACAAATGTCGATTGGCACCCGTCAAGCTATCAAAGGCCCAAGTTATCCCAGCTTTGAAATCAACAACGTCATCTTGATCGCCTGCAATCATCAAAATCGGGGCCGTAATTTTGGCAAGGTCGGTGGCAACCCATGATCGATTATCCGGTTGAGTGCCCCAAGGTGCCAATGTCACCAACGCCTTGATTTTGCCCGACACGTCTCCGTTCGAGCTCATCATTGCAGTCTGCGCCTCGGCTGGCATGGCTTTGATGGTTTTGCTTGCCCTGTCGTAGGGCGCGCCGGCTGCAGCCAATGCGCCAAATCCACCCATCGAATAGCCCAGCAATCCCACTTTGTTCGCGTCAATTTGGGCGGTTGGACCCGACGTTGCTGTGCTTGATTGAACTAAAATCTGAGTCAGAATCTGTTTTTGATCTTGTGCTCGGTCCAGCATCACGTTGCCGAACGACATTTGAAACGAGCGGACGCTATCAAAAGATCCGTCATCATGATCAATGGCGGCAACAACATAACCCTTTGACGCCAGATTTTCGGCCAAATTGCTAAAGTGGCTGGCCCAACCCCGATATCCATGTGACATCAAAACAAGCGGGTAGCGCTGACCATTTATCGCAACAGCGTTCTCAACAGCGACGCCCTGAGTGTTGATCATCAGATCAGGTTTGCCAGGTGTTTTGACTTCATGGGGATAGCGCGCTCGAGCTGGATTTCCAGAGACAGTTGCCGGATACCAAAAGCGAACGGACAATGAGCGCGTGGCGGTCGGAAGGCGGCCGCTAATAGCGCCCACCAACGTAATTTTCCTTCGGTCAGCCATGTTGTAGGTTGCAACACTGGTACCAACTGACAAGTTGCCGGCTCGGCCAAGTTCGGGAGTTTCACCCAAGGGTGTCGACGTGGGGGCCTGGCTCTGATTGACTGCAGCGAGACCTGCTCCTGCACTGAGAACGAGTGCGGCGATGGCGATTTTGACAATAGTTTTCATAACACCAATCTTGCCGCTATTGCTCAGGGCGTCAATAAGAAAAGACCGAAAAACTAGTTGGCTCTTGACTTGCCAATCACCCACCCAAATCAAATTGCAACAAGTGGCATCGGGCGATCACCAAACACTGTCTGCCAACTTGAACTGGTTGAAACAACGAACGTTTTGGATGTGATTGTATCAACAGCAACAAAATCCCCGCGCACAGCTGCTTTGGTTACCGTCACCAAAGTGTAGCCGCGCTTGGTTTCATCGTGCCAATGTACTTCGTCATTCTTGTCAACAATCAATTGATTAAGCGTCGCGCCATCCAGGCCAAAGCCGCTGAGTGCGTCGGCCACACTGGGACTTGAGACAGATGTACCACCAAACTCTACACCTCTGACGTCGCCTGCGCGATCTTTGAGTGTGTTGGCCCACGCTGAATGTGTATCGCCCGTGCAAACGACCAAGCGCGCACCAGCAGCCTTAGCAACATCATATAGCCGTTCGCGGGCAGCAGGATAGCCATCCCAAGCGTCTAGATTGAAAGGCACATCATATTGGGAAAGCTGGAAAAATGCGAGAGTTTCGGGGCGAGCTTTGCCGATGGCTTCTCGCACTTGCAGGGGCAGCCCTTGCGACAGATTTGGCGATGTAACCCGTGCCATAATCACCTGATTACCAAGAATTTGCCATTTCTTTCCCCGCCGAACAGATTGCGTCAAGACGTTTGCCAACCAGTCTTGCTGGGTTTTACCCAACATTTCACGGCTTGCGTCACCGAGTTTACGGGTTTTGAATCCGGCTAGATCCGGCACCTTTGACTTGCCAGATGGTGCACTCGGGTTAGGCATTTCTACTAAATCAATATCTTTGGCATAGTCTAATTGCTGGCTGCGCGCCAAAAGCCGGGTTTCCAGCATGGCGATAGTTGCTAAATCGCCCCACTCAAAACTGCGATTGATCGCGTCGAATGCTTTGCCCGGTGCTGGATCGCGCAACGGCATCCACTCATAATAAGCCTGAAGAGCTGCAGCCTTTCGCGCCGACCACGCGCCTTCTGTCCCAGGAGAGTGATTTTCGGCTCCATTTTTGTATGCATCATTGGAAGTCTCATGATCGTCCCAAGTGACCAGCCATGGCGCGCAAGCATGGGCCGCCTGTAGATCAAGATCGCTCCGGTATTGAGCGTAACGACGGCGATAATCGCCTAGCGACAAGCATTCGTGCGGAGGGTCGGGTACACGCCCAGCGGTTTTACCCCATTCGGTTCCATACTCGCCAGCGCCGTATTCATACATGTAGTCGCCGACATGAAGCACCAAATCCAAATCACCGCGCCGAGCGATTGCCTCATAAACGTTGAAATATCCAGCCGGGTAATTGGAGCAAGACACCAGCGCAATTTTTAAGCTATCGCCGCCTTGCGCAGGGGTTGTCAGTGTACGTCCTATTGCCGATTTCTGAGTGCCACACGCAAAGCCATAGAAATAAACTTGCCCAGCACGAAGCCCCGTTACGTCGACTTTTGCTGTGTAGTCTTTTGTCGCATTCGTGGCTATTCTACCGCGTTTTACGATCTGGGTCAGCGTCTGGTCGGTTGCAACTACCCAAGTCAGATTGATTTGACTGTTGCCCAAGCCTGTCGCCAAAGATGGACTCACGCGGGTCCAGATAATCACCCGATCACTTAACGGGTCGCCGCTCGCAACTCCGTGTGCGAACAAGCCGTGCTCAATCTGGGCGGCAGAAGCCGAACAAGCCGCCCCGACTAAAGCTGCCGATGCCAACGCCGCGCGACGCGTATAAGCCATAGTGACCTCCAAAATATTAGGCATACGCGCGAAGTCGTTCATTGACTAGTGCTCCCTCAGCCCGAGTTAAGGGAGCGCTAGTGTGATTTCACGACAGGCAAGTGTCGGGAACTTGATAGTTTCGCGACAGTGCTAGAAGCTCAGTTGTTTGACATAGCGCACCTGAGGTAGCGCTTTGAGTGCACTTGCAACGGTTTCAGAAACTGACTGATCGATGCCAACAAGTGCAATTGCATCTTCGCCTTCAGCAACGCGGCCAAGGTTGAAGGTGGCGATGTTAATATCAGCACGCCCAAGCATCATGCCAAGCGCACCGATAAAGCCCGGCGTGTCGCTATTATTGATAAACAGCATAATCGGGTGGAACGGGGCCTCAAGCGCCATGCCCTTGATCTCAATGATGCGTGGTTGACCGCCAATGACTGCACCCGCGACTGTGCGCCATTTGCCGCCAGTTTGCACTTTTACGCGCACAACAGAATCGTAAGTTGGTGATAAATCGCGCTTGGATTCCGTAAACGGAGTACCGCGATCTTTTAAGATTGATGGCGCGCTAACCATGTTGATATCGGCCAATAGTGGTTTGAGAATACCGGCAAGCAGCGATGCGGTCAGCGGCTTCATGTTCAGACTGGTGACGTCTCCCTCATATTCGATCTCGATGGCTTCAAGACCGTCGTCAACGATTTGCCCGGCAAACGCACCCAGTTTTTCGCACAGCGCCACAAATGGCTTTAACTTCGGTGCTTCTTCGGCGGTAACTGAGGCGGTATTGAGCGCATTGGTGACTGCACCTGACAAAACATAATC
>JAYSRI010000229.1:0-1645 GCA_043721175.1 Alphaproteobacteria bacterium | reverse complement strand
CTGCCGATAAACTGTTTTTTGATGGCCCTGACGATCCACGCATCACTTTGTTGTGTGTGACACCCCGTGAAGGCCAATCATGGACTGGCCCCAGCGGCCCTGTCGCAGCCTTGAAGATGGCTTTCTCGCTGATGACCGGCGCCAAACCAGACATTGGAGAAACACAAAAGGTTACTCTATAACAAGAGTTGCGTGCCTCACCCGTTGAGACACGCACTTTGGACTTTTAAGCGATCGCTAAAGGTTTAAGCAAAGCCTCCGTCTCTGGCTAAACGTCAGGCCCGTCGCCGCTGCGGACAATCTCCAGCTTCACCTTGGTCAGAAAAGCCGCAAGTACGCCCAAAATTGCCAGAAGCGGAGCAGCGAGCACGACTGCACTCCCAGCGATTGCACCCAGCGTCAAAGGCATATCGACGACGATATCGCCATCAGGTTCAGTAACCCGAATACGCTGAACCTTTCCTTCTGCCGCAAGACGCTTAACGAACGCCACCAACTCATCGCCGACAAGATCGACATTCTCCGTCCAAGTTGTTTTTTTATGACCAGCCTCATGGACGACAGGTTGGTCGGATTTATCTTTGTGGTGGGACATAAGTCGGATCCTTTCAAGAACGCGTGGAATGTAATGGCGCGTTTCGCCGCCGCCAGACTTGATGGCCGTCAACTCAGGGAACGATTTAAGGGGTCAAGGTGTTTATCGAATGCTCAGCATTTGGATGGATCACTGAAATGAACAAAACCCGCAACACATTGCCCAATTCAATCCGAAGCCAGTCTGTCGAGATTCTCAACAAGCACCTTGCCGCTGCAATTGATCTTCACGCTCAAGCCAAGCAAGCCCATTGGAACGTGCGTGGCCCCAATTTTATCGCGATCCATGAGTTGTTTGATCGCGTTTCTGAACAAGTTGAAGGATACTCTGACAGCTTGGCAGAACGTGCAGGCGGCTTGGGCGGGATCGCTCACGGCACAATCCAGATTGCAGCAAAAGCGTCATTTCTCGTACCTTACCCGCTCAATACCGCCGACGAGAACAAACACGTTTTTGCAATTGCTGGCGCGTTAGCCGCGTTTGGCCAATCCGTGCGTGACGCAAGCCAGGACTGTACAGCGTTTGGTGATGCCGACACAGCCGACCTGTTCACCGAAATTTCGCGTGGCATTGATCAACAACTTTGGCTCGTCGAATCCCACCTTGCACCTGCCGACTGATACGTCGCGTCATTTTTGCCGCCTTTTGTTTTTCAAACAGGAATATCACTATGAAGTTTCGTTTCGCCGCTACCTTCGTTCTAGCGTCATTTATGTTTGGGCACTCCGCCGTGGCTCAAATGATGTCAGGGCCTCAAATGCCAATGGGGAAAATGCCGATGCCCCCTGAAACGAGCGCGCCACCACCAGTTGTTACGACCTCGACCCCGCCGCAACCAAATAACCCGTCGACAGCTGCTCTTATGGAAGCCAACGCCAAGATGCACCGTGCGATGGACATTCGTTATAGTGGCAAGCCAAGCCTCGACTTCGTGAGTGCGATGATCCCGCATCATCGTGGCGCGATTGAAATGGCGCAGATCGCGCTACGCTTCAGCACGGACCGTCAGACCCGCCGGCTAGCACAAAAAATCATCGGAGCGCAACAAAC
>JAYSRI010000228.1:0-1646 GCA_043721175.1 Alphaproteobacteria bacterium | reverse complement strand
TTCCGGGTTCGCCAGCGCGCAAAATCAGCGTCACGCCCTGAGACGCAAAGTCCTTTGCCAATGACGCAAGACTGTGATGCAACCACCACCGCGCCGCGCCGCCAAGTGGGCGACCACTTTTCCCGCTATCATCCAGCACATAGAGTGCCACAACAGGGCCGTCGGCCGCAGCCGCTATTAAAGCTGGGTTATCGTCAAGACGCAGGTCGTCCCGAAGCCAAACGATGGAATTTTCTGCTGTCATGTGAGTATTACGGCCTTCAATAGCTTTTGGATGCGCGGTCGTTGTAGTTTCACAACACCATCAGTAATGCGCGCGCAATTACATTACTTCTCCAAAACATAAGTTCCAGGTGCGTCGCAAATAATTGGTAAGCCCCCGCTGCCCGGTTTGCGAGCTGGGACTTGTTTGCCTGAGCGGCCTGAAAGCCAAGCCGCCCAGTCGGGCCACCATGAGCCTTTAGCCTCGGTTAAGCCATCAAACCAAGCATCCGCTGTCTCGGGCAAAGACGCTAAGTCATCTTTGGGCAGAAAGTGATTGTACTTAACTGCAGCAGGGTGATTAATCACGCCGGCAATATGGCCTGACCCTGCCAAAATCATCCGGACCGGACCTCCATAAAGGCGAGCCCCGCGATAGATTGAGCGCCAAGGAGCAATATGATCTTCTTTCGACGACTGCATATAAATCGGGGTCTTAATCTCGCTCATATCCAAGCGATGGCCATTCATAATCATTTCGCCCTTTGCTAATTTATTCTCCCGATAAAAATTGGTGAGGTAATAAAGATGCAAGTCGCGCGGCATGCGTGTTTGATCGGCATTCCAAAACAATAAGTCGAAGGGTTTTGGATCGCGGCCCATCAGATAATTGTTGACCACAAACGACCACACCAAATCGTTTGCCCGCAAAAAGTTGAACGTTTCGCCCATGATGACGGCATCCAGTACGCCTCCAGCATGTTCCATCTCGTCTTGGATGTATTGTAAAGCAGCATCGTCGGTAAAAACCTTCAGATCACCGGCCTCTTCAAAATCCGACTGGGATGCAAAAAACGTTGCCGACTTCACGCGGTCATCACCTGTTTTAGCCATCTCGGCCATTGTCGCCGCCAGTAATGTGCCGCCAATGCAGTAGCCCACAGTGTTGATTTGACGCACGCCGGTCGCTTGTTGAACGGCATCTAATGCCTCGTGAATGCCAAGTCTAGAATAGTCCTCGAAAGTCTTGGTCGCATGGCTCGCGTCAGGGTTCAGCCAAGAGACAACAAAAACGCTATGGCCTTGCTCGGTCAACCATTTTACCATGCTGTTATCTTGGCGCATGTCGAGGATATAGAATTTGTTGATCCAAGGCGGAAAGAACAAGATAGGTGTCTCAAATACCGTTTCGGTCGCAGGTTCATACTGAATGATCTCGAGGATTTCGCCGCGCCAAATCACTTTTCCGGGTGACACAGCAATATTTTCACCGATCTTGAACGGCCGTTCGTCAACTTGGCTTGGTGTCAAACGGCCTTTTCCGCGCTCCAAATCAGCTTCGAGGTTGGCAATACCTTGAACAAGGCTTTGCCCTCCCGTGCGCAAGGCTTCACGCAGCGCCACGGGGTTTGTCATCAAGAAATTAGTTGGTGCGAACGCGTCGG
>JAYSRI010000227.1:0-4083 GCA_043721175.1 Alphaproteobacteria bacterium | reverse complement strand
TCATGAAGGCTGAACCAAAAACCGAGAACAGCTTTATGTTGTCGCTTAAAGAAGCTCAGGCGAAATTGACGCCAGAATTTCAGGCGGATCTTGCGAGGTTTGATCATGATGCTGTCGCCTATGTAAGATGGTTGCGCGGGGAATGATATTTAGCCTCGACACTAATGTGGTTATTGATTTGCTTGCAGGCGAGATTGGTCCCCAAGGCAGCGTGCCCAATTGGTCGGTGGGGGTGTGCAACGACGCTGCAAATCGTGGGTCAATCATTGTCAGCATTATTGTCTATGCCGAAATTTGCTGTGCGTTTGCAAATGCTGAAATAGCGTCTCAAACGCTGAAGGGTTTGGGCATTTGTAAGGTCGAAAATCCAAGCTTAGAAGCCTTGTTCAACGCAGGCACCGCTCACGCGCAATATCGCCGAAATGGCGGGTTACGCGAACGGACTTTGCCCGATTTTATCATCGGCGCAGATGCACTTGATCGTGGGGCGACACTTATCACCCGCGACACCGCCCGCTACCAGACCTACTTCCCCACCCTCCAACTGATCGCCCCACCCGTATGAACACAATCTCAACTCACGGGGCCACCTTCACCCCCGAACCCGATCACGTTACCGCCCTGCGCCACCAACTCCGCCGCTTTGTTGAGGACAAGGCTCCGCGCGAGAAGCGCTTGCTTTGGGACAAGACACATACGTGGCCGCGCGACATCTTCGCACAATTGGCGGACATGGGCATTTGCGGCTTAACGGTTGGCGAGGAATACGGCGGGCTGGGGCAAGATGTTTATGCCGCCGTGGCGGTTATTGAAGAACTTAGCCGGGCAGGGGCGTTTCTGGCGGGGCCTTTTATCCATTGCGCGTTTTACGGTGGCATGAACATCACCGAAAACGGATCGCCCGAGCAGAAGGCCGCTTATTTGCCGCGCCTTGCCAAGGGCGAAATGATGCTGTGCTACGGCTTGTCCGAGCCTGACGTAGGGGGCGACCTTTCCAGCGTCACGACGCGCGGTATTATCGAGGGCGATGAGGTCGTGATCACCGGTGCCAAGCGCTGGTGCACGGGTGCGGACTTTGCTGATTTTATCTATTGCTTGATCCGCACCGAAAGCGACGAGAAGCGCAAAAACCTCGCCTTTGTGCTGATCCCGACCGATGCGCCGGGCGTTACATTGCAACCCATTGAGCATGTCAATCTGCGCTACACTTTGTCGAGCGACGTGTATTTTGACCAAGTTCGTGTTCCCGTCGCCAATATCGTCGGCGGCCCTGAAAAATGGGGCAAGGGCTGGGGCATGTTGGCGGGGCGAGCTCTGGATGTTGAGAAGCTGGAAGTCGCTGCCGTGACGTTTGGTATTGCTCAAGCCGCCGTTGAGGATGCGTGGACCTATGCGCAGGAGCGCGTGCAATTTGGCAAAGTCATCTCGGGCCACCAAGCCATTCGCCACGCATTGGTCGAGGCACGCACCAAGTTAGAGGCATGCCGCCACATGCTCTATCACGCAGCCTATCTGGCAGGGGCCAACCTGCCTTGCGGTATTGAGACCAGCATGGCCAAGCTGTTCATCGCCGACACTGCCGTCGAAATCGCTTTGATTTGCCAACGCGTGCTGGGCGCCTATGCCCTGTCCGATGCGTTCGATATGGAGCGCCATGTGCGTGACCTGTTGGGTATGCGTATTGTCGGAGGGTCGTCGGATATGCAGAAGAATAATCTGGCGGGATTGTGGGGACTTAAAGGGTGAGGCGGGTAGGTAGGCGGCCAAGTCACAAGAATTGACAAGAATTGCAAGGCTAGGGTTTCTGAACTAGAAATTCTGTTGGAACCGAATGACAGCTACTTATCGTGCGGCATTGTCAGAAAATAGATATTTGCAGTTACCGAGAAAGTTCTGCTTTGACATTTTATCTATTCAAACTGAATACCATTGGAAGATTAAATTTAGAAACCAACAAGGTTTTTGACGATTTCAGTTGATAGGATTTTTGAGATGTTAATTCGGCGTCATTCGAATTTTGATAAGGCTTCGAGTAAGAGTTTCAGGCTTTGTCTCGTGAGTATGGTAGCCGTGATAGCTGGAATACCGTTCGCGCAGGTGGGTGCTGCAGCTCAAGAAGCGTCGCTACCGTTGCCATCAGCTCCATCACAGCCTGCCGCGAACGGCGAAACGCAACCAGTAACAGAAGAAGCCAAACCAAAATTTGATATGGTCGATGCTGCGGCGCGCTATGTTGCTTTCGTTAAGGAAGCAAATCGGATGACTTTCCCCAATGCTTTGGCATCAGAATCGATAGCATCTTCGCTCGTGACAACATCACGTTCGTCGATCAAGGAAATCACCGAAGGTGTTGGGGCCTATGCCACTTTAACGATCGCAAACGACCCTGCGTTCGGCGCCAGCGTGCAAACGGCTATTGGTTTTCTGGGTCGGGAAGGTGCGTTGGCACGACTGAAACAGGATCCAGTTGCATTTCTTGGCATGATTTCAGGTTCACCGCAGGCGAGCAAACTAGCAAGTGGAGCCATTGTTGGAAGTTTTGCCAAGCTGCAAAGCGCTCAAACCACTCTTGGTGAAGCCGCCTATTCGCTCCAAAAAGAGCGTTGGGCGATGGAAATCCTAGATACCCAAGCAACCCTTGCCGCCCATCGTGCAGCGGCGCTTGCGCCGTCAGGCTTGCCGCCTTTTTCGCAATCTGATTTACCCACAAGTCCGTCGGACGCGCCGGTTAGTAGTCGATATGTCATCGCAGCGACTTTCAGATTGCTGGGTGATGATGCGGCGGCAACAACTCTGTTGGATAAACCGCTTGGGCGTATGTGTATGAACCGTGTGCAGCTCAACGTGCGTCAATGTATTGCCGCCAGCCAACACCCTTATGAGCATGCATTTTGTTTATCCCAACATAGCTTTGGTGAGGCGTTATCATGTGTGAAAGACGCGGTGAAATAGCTTCCCTTTTCCGCTATGGTCGCCGATTACGTTGCTTGAAAGTTGACAAATGACTAAAACCGAAACCGCGCTTTCGCTAGCTAATCCCGCTGCTACCGTCATATTGCAGGAGCCGCGCATGAACGGCTTGTGGCTGGTTCTGGGAAGTTTAGTTTTCGTAGGTGGCGGCCTCGTTGTGCTGCAATCGGAAAATTGGGACAATCTAATTTTGTGGGCGTGCGTTGCGTTTTTTAGTCTTTGCCTGATTGTCGGTTTGGCGCAAACATTTGGCCCAAGGGGTACATTGCGGCTCAGCCCCATTGGATATGAGACTGTAACATTAGGCCGCCAGCACAGCGAAAAATGGACTGATATTGGGGAAATCGGTTTTGGTCGAGTTCAAGCTCGGACCATGATTTTGTTTGACTACACACAAGAAAAACTCATGTCTTCGCCGTCTCTTTTTGTTAAGTCAGCGGGAGTGTCTAAGGCGATGGTCGGCTTCCATGGTGCGCTGCCGTCTCTTTACGGGCAAAAGGCCGTTGACCTCACCCATGCCATGGAAATTCGCCGAAATGCTGCTGTGAGGTTAAGTGGTAGTTCTTGACGGATTTTGCGGCGCGTGTTCCTAATTAGCGGATATTGATTTGCGCGGAATGCTGAAAAGTTGGAGCCTATGAACACCACAACTTTCCTCGCTCAATGGACTGCTGACTACCCTGGCGTGGCGCCGATCCGTGAACAACTCAATGCTGCAAACTTTGCGAGTCGCTGGATGCGCGTTCATTCTTTGCCGTTGTCAAAGCGCTATCCTGATACGCAAAGCGAGTGGTCAATTTTGCTACATCGGCAAAACACCTTGATCGATCACTGCATACCGCAAGGAACGGCTATTTTGATCGTAGTCAATTTAATTGAACCCGATAGCGCTTTGTTTGGCGCCTATGATTTGCAACCTTTAGGCATAGTCCAAGTCGCACAAGGTGAACCTGCCTACGATAGCTTTGTTTTTGAAACAATTTGGGAAAGTAGTCGCTATAATACATTTTTGAGGATGATTGCCAATGAAGAGTTGCGCGCATTCATCGTCGCGCCAGATTGCCTGATTGGTCCTTACGATGGTGGCGTGGATGTCATCGCCAAAGACGACCA
>JAYSRI010000226.1:0-4092 GCA_043721175.1 Alphaproteobacteria bacterium | reverse complement strand
CTAAGTGATAGTCATGTTTTACAGCGGCGTGAGCCATGTTCTCGTCCTATTTGTTGGTCTGCTGAGTTGACAGCAGGATTCTCCAAATTCTATCGCTGGTTTAGCCCGTTGTGCCGCAAAATGGCAACCGTTAGGGGCTAATTTCACTCAGCAGATGGCACCTTTAGTTCAAGGCGTCCTGCTGTTTGTCGTGGTGGGGCCACCTTGAGCTTGCGCCAACTCTGCACTTCCGGCGCGAAAGAAGGTGTAAGACAATGTAACTTCGGTCACTTCCTGAACATTTTTGTCGGTCGCAAGAGCGGGATCGACGTAGAATATCACCGGCAATTCCATTTCTTCGCCGGGTTGCAACGTGCGATCCTGAAAGCAGAAACACTCCAGTTTCTGAAAATATGGTCCGACCTTATAAGGTGTCACATTGTAGGTTGCGACAGCCGTTACCGCCCGATCAGAATTGTTTTTGACCTTATAAAATGCCAAGCCGTTCTCACCTAAGCCCAACTCAACAACGGGTTGCTCGGGTGTAAAGCTCCAAGGCACATCGGGCGACAAATTAGCGTCAAAGCGGATGCGGATTTTTCGGTCTAGCACGGCGCTAGCAGCCTCAGTCGCAGTTTGAGTGGTCCCGCCATAGCCAGTGACTTGGCAGAACAGCTGATACAGCGGCACCGAGCCATAGGCGGCACCGAGCATCAAAACTGGTACAACAGCCGCCGCAATGCCAAACTTTGCTTTTTTATCTAAAGCCATTGTTGAGTCTAAAAAGGCTTGTTCAAGGCGTGGCCTTGGAGTTTGACAATTGTGATCAAAAATATCACAGCGACAAAACCGATCAACACAAGGGCTGTCGCAACGCTACGGCGTCGTTGTGCTGCTTGGAATTCCTGTTGCGTCGGTTGTTGGCTCATAAGGTTCACCTAAAGATGGGCGTATATAGCCCCAATCCATGCTCTAGCAAAAGTGCGGCAAATAGCCCCGTGAGGTATAAAAGCGAAAATGCGAACAAATCGCGTGCGGGACGGTTGTCAGCAGCCTTGTCGCTATACAGTGCTCGCCCCTCCTCTCGGCCATCGGTATCGCCAGCGCGGGACTTAAAAACGCGCCATGCCAACACAAGAAACACCAACCCGCTGAGTGTTGATACCGCTGCGTAGATCATTCCACCTAGGCCCGTGAATGTCGGTAAAACCGCTACGGGGACCAAGATCAGCGAATAAATCAGCATTTGCAATCGGGTCGACGCGGCCCCCTTGGCAACTGGCATCATCGGCACATTTGCTGCCGCATAGTCGCCAGATTTATAGAGCGCCAATGCCCACGAATGAGGCGGGGTCCATAAAAAAATGATCGCGACCAACAACCACGCGTTGAGTGGCATTTCCCCTGTTGCGGCTGCCCAGCCAATAACTGGTGGAAGCGCGCCTGCCAAACCACCAATCACGATATTTTGGGGTGTCGCGCGCTTGAGCCACATAGAATAAACCACGGCATAAAAGAAAATTGTAAACACCAGTAAGCTCGCTGCGACATAATTCTTGGCGGTCAATGCCAGCAAAATCACTGACAAAAAGCTCATCACCAAGCCCATCGCGAGTGCTTCATCCTTTTGAACTAGGCCAGCGGGTACTGGCCGCATCTGCGTGCGCTTCATTAGTCCGTCAATGTCGGCGTCATACCACATATTGAGCGCGCCAGCGGCACCGCCACCAAAGCCGATTGCGACGACAGCTAAAGCGCCCAGAATTGGATTATGATTGCCTCCCGCGCACACGTATCCGACCAAAGCCGTAAAGACGACGAGCGACATCACGCGCGGCTTCAGGAGATCAAAATAGTCTTTCCAGCTAGCTATACGCTTTGGGTTATGCGGCGTTTCAATAGCGGGAGTGGCGGTTTGGGTCATGGTCTTTTCTAACATAAGCGCCCCCGGAGATAATCTCCGAGAGCGCAAATTGCTTGACTATCACTGTATAGTTTAGTGAGCGTCTTTGCTTTCAAACTTTGGCAATTCCGAGAATTGGTGGAATGGCGGCGGCGAAGAAAGCGTCCATTCCAACGTTGACGCTGCAGGTCCCCAAGGATTGGCACCAGCCGGACGACGACGAAGTACAAACATATCCAACAGCATGACGAAAAAGATCGCCATCCCAGCTACCATTATAAAGTACCCATATGTCGACATCTTATTGAAGTATTCCATGGCAACAGGATAGTCGACATACCGACGAACCATACCTTGCAAGCCTAAGAAATGCTGCGGGAAGAAGATGATGTTGACGCCAATGAACATCACCCAAAAGTGTGCAGCACCAAGAAACTCGGAATACTTCAAGCCCGACATCTTTGGTATCCAATAATAGAAGCCTGCAAATATCGCGAACACGGCTCCAAGCGACAACACGTAATGGAAGTGGGCTACCACATAATAAGTGCCGTGCAATACAGTGTCGACGCCAGCATTCGCCAACACCACGCCCGTCACGCCACCAACAGTGAATAGGAAAATGAAACCAATTGCCCAAAGCATTGGCGTTTTGAAGTCAAGCGACCCACCCCACATTGTCGCTATCCATGAAAACACCTTGACGCCTGTCGGTACCGCAATAATCATGGTTGCAGCCACGAAATAGGCCTTCAAATCCACGTTCATGCCCACAGTATACATGTGGTGAGCCCAGACGAGGAAGCCGATGAAGCCGATGGCGATCATCGCCAAAACCATCGCTAGATAACCAAAGACAGGCTTATTCGAGAACGTCGAAACGACGTGGCTGATGATGCCAAACCCTGGCAAAATCAAAATATACACTTCAGGGTGACCGAAGAACCAGAACAAATGCTGGTACATAATCGGGTCACCACCTTGGGCAGGATCAAAGAAACCCGTGCCAAAGTTGCGGTCGGTTAGCAGCATCGTGATCGCGCCAGCCAGAACTGGCAAAGACAACAATAGCAACCAGACCGTGACTAAAATTGACCAAACAAACAACGGCATTTTCAACAATGACATGCCAGGCGCACGCATGTTGAATATGGTTGTGATGAAGTTGATCGCACCCAAGATCGAGCTGATGCCTGCAAGGTGAAGCGACAGGATCAGCAAGTCCATCGACGGACCGTTGTGCCCGGTCGTTGACAGCGGAGGATACAATACCCACCCGCCACCAAAGCCGTTATCTGCACCTTGGCCCGGCACAATCATCGAGATCGCACCCAAAGCAAACGAAAACGGCAACAGCCAAAATGAAATGTTGTTCATGCGCGGGAAGGCCATGTCGGGCGCACCAATTTGTAGCGGCACAAACCAATTGCCAAACCCCCCGATCATGGCTGGCATAACCATGAAGAAGATCATGATCAGGCCGTGCATTGTAACAACCACATTATAGTTGTGTGCATTGCCCCAAGGGCCAGCGGCAGTTGGATCACCGGTGACGCCAAAATACTGGAGGCCCGGAGCCATAAGCTCCATCCGGATCATGCCAGACAAAGCACCGCCGAAAATCCCTGCGAAAATCGCAAAGATCAAATACATCGTGCCGATGTCTTTGTGGTTGGTGGAGAGGAGCCACCGCATCGGGTTAAACGCTGATGGACGGTCCGTCAGGTCTCCCATGACGGGTGCTTCAAGGTGCGCAGTAGTGCTTGCCATGTTCGATATGTCCCTGAGACTTAATTGGCTTGGGCCAGAGCGGCCACATTCAATGGTGGAGCGGCCGCGACCTGAGTTGGTGCAGCGAGACCCGCATCGGCGGATTGTTGGGATGCGACCCACGCGTCAAATTCAGGCTGGGTTACGACCTTGAACTCGATGGGCATATACGCATGCTTGACGCCGCAAATTTGCGTGCATTGGCCATAATAGGTTCCGACCTTATCGGCCTTGAACCACATCTCGCCAAGCCGACCTGGTGCCGCGTCCATTTGAATGCCAAACGCTGGGACAAGATAGCCATGAATAACGTCAGAAGCGGTCAACTGAAGACGAACAGTCTTGTTAATCGGTACATAAACAGCATTATCGCTGCCCAAAAGATAAGGCTTTCCAGCAGCCTTGGCTTCGTCTTCAGGCAGCATATTGGCGTCAAACGC
>JAYSRI010000225.1:0-4096 GCA_043721175.1 Alphaproteobacteria bacterium | reverse complement strand
TACGCGCGCTCCAGCTATAAAACACCTTGGTCCCTTCATCGAGCAGTTAGAATAGCTCTACTTCACCAGCACCCTCGAGGGAAAGAATGCAACTATTTCTCGGCTCGTTTAAACCTCACTCAAGGTCCGCGCCGACACGCCCAAATGTCGCTGATTCCACAAATCCTCCGGCTCCAATATAAGTTTCCGAGCGCCAAAACACGTTTGCGTCAATCAACCGAAACTGAAAGCTGTGTTGGTGGCTTTGGGTCAAGTCAGTCAAGTTCGTCGCACTCACAAACTCGAATCCCAATTCATCATTTGAACGATAGACTAAATTTAGCCGTGGCTGATTGCACAATGGGCAATAGTGCGTCGCCATTAAAATCTCATCGTCCATGTGATACAACGTCAGCGCATCAGTGGTCTCATTCAAGTACCATTGTTCCATCAAAACAGAACAATTGGCGTGATGAGTATACGTCACATTTAGAGTGCGGCCAGCGGGAGTATGCCCTTGCCAAGTACCGCATAGCTTTATTAAATCACGAAACGCCTGTTGATGAATTGTTATGTCCATATCTTATCGTAGCGCCAAACAATAAAATTTGCCACACAAGCGTTGACCTGCAACACTGGTACTATGAACACGTTCACGCCCGCATCAAAAGCCATGATCGCCACTGGGCGCACGCTCGTCGCGCTTTATTTCCTGATCCCCGGTATCATGAAGTTTTTGGCTTTTGACGTGCATGTTGATCTCATGACCCTCCACAAAGTACCCTTCCCTGCCCCCTTGTTACTGATCGCAGGGATCGCCCAAGTTATCGGTTCAATAATGCTTTTGACCAATCGTCACGTCCGGTTCGCTGCACTGGGCTTTGTGGTTTACATCATTCTGATCAATATACTGTTGCATGATTTTTGGCATTTTAGCGGCATAGCAGGCGCCCATGAGCTACAAAACTTCATCAAGAACCTTGGCATATTGGCTGGGCTTTTGGTGTTGGCTGGCATAAGTCCTGCGCGCAAACTAGCCCTAAAAGGATTGTTGCAGAGCGATACGAGGAGCAATGCCGATGGATCATGATACCCCAATCGCCATCATCGGCGCAGGCCTTGGCGGACTGGCCGCAGCAATCCGCCTCAAGCAAACGGGCTATACCAACCTGACTATATTCGAGAAAGCCAGCCGCGTTGGCGGCACATGGGCACAAAACACTTATCCCGGCTGCTCATGCGATGTGCCTGTCGCGCTTTATCAATACAGCTTTGCCCCGGCCATCCACTGGACCAACACTTACCCCAGCTCTTCTGAAATGCAGGCCTATTGCGAGCAATTGGTGGCGCAGTTTGATTTGGCCTCGCACTTAAAACTGTCCTGCGCAGTCTCTTCCGCCACTTGGAACGAAGCGCAGGCCCATTGGTTGATCACCACTAACGCCGCTGAAACCACGCAAGCGGGTGCGATCATCTCCGCCCTTGGCCAACTCAATCGCCCTATGACGCCGACTTTCAAAGGCCAAGACGCCTTCAAAGGCCACACCATGCACTCTGCCGCTTGGGACCACAGCGTTGACATGACGGGCAAGCGCGTCGGCGTCATTGGCTCCGCTGCCAGCGCCGTGCAGCTGATCCCGGAAGTTGCCAAAGTTGCAGGCCACCTCACCGTCTTTCAACGCACGCCCAACTACGTCGGCCCACGCGGCGACCGCACCATTAAAGCGTCCGAAGTCGCGATGCTGATGACAAACCTCGACGCCGCAGCGGATTTAGGCGCGCGCCAACGTCAGCTGACGTTTGACACGGCTGACACTTATTTCTGGCAAGCCTTTAGCTGGACACTAGAAGGCCGCGCTGCCTATACCGACGTGGCACTTGACCATCTTGGCAAGCAAATCGCCGATCCGCAATTGCGCGCGAAACTCACGCCCGATTATCCCGCTGGCTGCAAGCGCTTCTTATTCGCCGACAATTTCTATCCCGCCTTATGCCTGCCCCACGTCACGCTGGAAACCTCGGCCATTGCGGGCTTTGATACAGGCGGTGTCGTAACCAGTGACGGCGCGCATCACGATCTGGACGTGATCGTTTACGCAACCGGATTTGAGGCGTCTGACTGGCAGTGGTCCATGCAAGTTACGGGGCGAGGCGGCGTCAAACTTCGCGACGTTTGGGCAGAGGGTCCAGAGGCGTATTTGGGCATAACCACCGCCGGCTTCCCCAATTTCTTCATGCTGTATGGCCCCCACACCAATCTGGGCCATAACTCAATCACCTTTATGATTGAATGCCAGATCGGCTATATTCTGGCGGCACTAGACGGCCTAGCGGCAGCATCCGCTGTTAGCATGGACGTGACACAAGCTGCTCAAACCGCCTTCTTTGATAAGCTCCAAATCAGCCTTGCCAAAACCGTCTGGACTGACCCATCCTGCAACAGCTGGTACAAAAATGCCAAAGGCCAGATCACCCAGAATTGGGGCGGATCGTGCCGCGATTATGCGACCGCTGTGGCGGCAGTGAAGTGGGATGATTATGTGATGGTGTGAGCGGCGGGACTTGTAGGACCACAGCTCAAAGAGCGACGGCCCGAGTGGCCCTTGACGGCATCAAACAGTCAAACTCGCAATCGACCCGCGCTTTAGAACAGGCAAATCCTGCACCAGAGGGCTTTTGAGACGGCTTGCCTTGCTTGAACCGCGGCATACCAATGCCGCATTGCCGTCACAAGTGTCTGTATTTAATACAAAAATGCGGCAGAGGACTGCCGCGCTCCCGTCGGCCCAACAGCGCGAAATCGTAGGGTGCACCTCAAGGTGCACCGCCTGCGCACAAACGCCGATCCTTAGGCGGCAAGCAACAAAAATGGTGCACCTGAAGGTGCACCCTACGCGCGGCGCGCATTGCTCTACTCGCTTAAATTAGGCTTCAATCAAGCCCAGTCGTTTCTCAATGCGGTCAATCTTGGTATCAAGCCGGTCAAGGCGGCGGTTTATGCCACCGGTATTTTCTTCCATGGAAGATGTACGCACTTTTATGTGGTGCAGGTCTTCTTTTACCTGATCCATATCTTTTTCAATATTCGTCAAACGACTTTGAATCTGTTGTAATATAGGAATAACAAGATCGGTGACTTCTGACATGACTACCTCCGCACAGAACACAAGTAGAACAAATGTATCTCTATGTCAAGATAAATCAAAAAACTGGTCATCAGAGATTGACGCTTGCCTTGCTTGCTTGGAGCGCTGCATACCCATGCTATATCATTGCCACGAGCGCCTGTCTTCATTGCAAAAATGCTGCATTGATATGCCGCTCTCCCTTGATCAAAAAGCGCGAAATCGTAGGGTGCACCTCAAGGTGCACTGCCAGCGCACAAGCGCCGACCCTTGGGCGACAAGTAACAAAAATGGTGCACCTGAAGGTGCACCCTACGCGCGGAGCGCATTGCTATGTTGGATCGCAGCATACCAATGCCGCATCCTCATCACAAGCACATGTCTTCATTACAAAAATGCGGCATTGGTATGCCGCGCTCCCTTGGTCGAACGGCGCGGAATCGTAGGGTGTACCTTCAGGTGCACCGCCTGCGCAAAAGCGCCGGTCCTTGGGCACCAAGCAACAAAAATGGTGCACCTTAAGGTGCACCCTACGCGCGGAGCCTGCCTCTACGCGCGGAGCGCATTGCTGCACCGCGTTAGGTTTGAACAGCTATGTCGTATTTTGTGTCTGTTAAAGCGCGGAATGTAACATCTTCATTTGTGCTTGATTTCACATCTTCCATTATTGATCGATAAACTTCATCAAAAACCTTAGCAAACTCACTACCTTTTTCATGCTGAACAATCTCAGAACGAAATGTTACATATGAAGGCGAACCAGCGAGCGACAGCGCGCAAGCCATAATCAAAGTAAAAAACTCAATTTCCTTAGCATTGAAGGCGCTGATCATAGCATTTGCCCAAGCTTCAAAGTCACCAGATTGCTTACATGCGCATAGTAAAAAATGAAACATGGCCTGAGTATGCTCACTTTCACGACACTTGGTTATGCCTAGGTTGAAGTGCGCTAACACGTCAGTGCAATCTATCGATTTTATAACCCTCGTGCA
>JAYSRI010000224.1:0-4097 GCA_043721175.1 Alphaproteobacteria bacterium | reverse complement strand
CCATGCTGCTGGCCTCCGTTTTGGCCGGATGGCTTTGGCAGAGCTATGGCCCGAGTATGACTTTCTTTGTTGGTGCCGCTTTTGCAGCGCTATCACTTATGGGCGTCGTTGGACTGCAGCGGCTACCCCGTTCTTAGCGCCACCGACCTACATCTGCATCGTCCAGCCATCGACGCCCATCGCGGCCTGACGCACGGCTTCTGACATGGTAGGGTGAGCATGGCAGGTGCGGGCAATGTCTTCGGCGCTGGCACCAAATTCCATTGCCAAGCACGCTTCACCGATCATTTCACCAACACCAACGCCGATCATGTGCACTCCAAGGATTTTCCTAGTTTCGGCGTGTTCAAGGATTTTCACAAAACCATCGGTTTCGTGATTGGTGCGGGCGCGACTGTTAGCCATAAACGGGAATTTGCCAACCTTGTACGGCGTGCCAGCGGTTTTGAGTTCTTCTTCGGTCTTACCAACACTGGCAACTTCGGGGTTGGTGTAGACGACGCCGGGGATTACGTCATAATTCACGTGACCTGCTTGCCCGGCCATAATCTCGGCAACAGCCGATCCTTCGTCTTCGGCCTTGTGGGCCAGCATCGGGCCATAGGTGACGTCCCCAATCACGTAGACTCCCGCTGCGCTGGTTGCCCAATGGGTGGCAGGTATAAAGCCGCGTGCATCGGGAACAACGCCAACTGTCTCAAGACCCAAACCGTCTGTGTAGGGCTTGCGGCCAATCGAGACGAGCACGACGTCAGCTTCTAATACTTTGGCATCGCCGCCTTTGGCCGGTTCAACGCTGACTTTCACGCCCTTGCTGTCGCTGACAACGCCTATGACTTTGGTGCCAAGTTCAAACTTGAAACCCTGCTTTTTCAAGATGCGCATAAACGCGGTCGATACTTCGCCGTCCATTGTTGGTGTGATGCGGTCGAGATATTCAACGACGGTAACGTCTGCCCCCAAACGACGCCAAACCGAACCCATTTCAAGGCCGATATAGCCTCCGCCAATCACGATCATCTTGGCTGGCACGGCTGACAACTTGAGCGCGCCGGTGGACGACACAATGCGTTCTTCGTCGATGGTGACGCCGGGCAATGACAATATGTCCGAGCCTGTGGCGATGACGATATTTTTCGTTGCCAGCGCGATCTCTGCCCCGGCTTCGTCCGTCACGGTAACCGCCCCTTGCCCTGTGATCCGGCCTTTGCCTTTGAAATAGGTGACCTTATTTTTCTTCATCAAGAACTCAACGCCCTTGGTTAGACCGTCAACGGCCTCATCTTTCTGGGCCAACATTTGAGGCAGGTTGAGTTTGACGCCTGAAACATCAATGCCAAGGCCAGCATAGTCCTTTTGCACGGCTTCATAGGCTTCTGAGGCATGCAACAACGCTTTGGATGGAATGCACCCCACGTTCAAACACGTACCGCCAAGACGCCCGCGCATCTCGACAATCGCTGTCTTAAGGCCAAGTTGACCGGCGCGGATCGCACAATTATAGCCGCCGGGGCCACCCCCGATGATCACGACGTCAAATTGCTCGGCCATATTCAAGTCTCCAAATTCTGTGTTAATCCGCTTTTAAGCGCAGAGCGGCCAAAACAATAGGCGGCGATGCAGTTTTTCGGTGCAAGCATTCGCGGTTAAACTGCTCACGCCTCGATCACATCAACGCCGTCTTCATGGCCTAACAAAACAGTACGGACGGTCAAGGGAAAAGCGAGAAAGATCCCGTTCTCGACAACGCCGGGAATACCGTTCAGCGCCAATGATGTCGCCTCTGCATCGGGGATATGACCGCAGGCGCAATCGAGAATAAAGTTGCCATTGTCGGTAATAAAGGGGCGCCCAGGCGCACCGGCTTCACGCATTTTGACTTCGCTGGTCGTACAACCAGTCGCACGCAGCACATCAAACACCTTTTTTGCGGTGATCGTAAAGCCAAACCCCGTGACTTCCACTGGCAAAGGGAATTTGCCAAAGTCCTGCACGAGCTTGGACTTGTCGGCTATCACAACCATGTGGTCCGTAGCATGAGCAATGATCTTCTCGCGCAATAGCGCCCCGCCGCCCCCTTTCAGCAAGTTAAGATACTGATCGACCTCATCCGCACCATCAACCGTCACATCAATCCGGTCTGCCTGGTCAATATCGATCAATGGCACACCAACACTGGCCGCCAACCTGCGGCTTGCCTCCGAAGTCGGGATGCCACCGATATTAAGCCCCTCACGAACCCGGTCGCCCAACATTGCAATGAAGTGATTGGCTGTTGAACCCGTCCCAAGGCCCACTATCATGCCGTCTTCTATATATTCTAACGCTGCAGCTGCGGCTTGTATCTTCGCAAAGTCTGGCCCGTGGATCATAGCGCATCTTTCGCAGCTTGTTGGCGAGCACGAAACTTCGTGGCCCAGCCGTCGATGTTACGCTGATCACTGCGCTCCACGGCCAATGCGCCCGCAGGCACGTCTTTGGTGATTGTTGAACCAGAACCTGTCATGGCTCCGTCACCAATCGTAACTGGCGCAACCAACATCGTGTCAGAACCAACGAAGGCCCCTGCCCCGATGATGGTTTTATGTTTGAAGAAACCATCGTAATTACAGGTCACAGTGCCGGCCCCGATATTGGCTTTTTCGCCGACACTGGCGTCACCCAAATAGGTTAAATGGCTAGCCTTTGCGCCCTTTGCCATGACGGTGTTTTTGACTTCGACAAAGTTACCGATGAAGGCGTTTTCGCCAATATCACTGCCCGGACGGATGCGCGCGAATGGGCCAACCGACGCGCCTTTGCGCACGATACAGCCCTCCAAATGTGAGAAAGCACGAATGGTGGCTCCACTTTCAACAATGACTTTGGTGCCAAACACAACATTGGCTTCAACCACAACATCATTGCCAACGACGGTATCATAGGAAAACATCACGGTTTGAGGCGCAACAAGTGTGACGCCATCGAGCATAGCTTGCATCCTACGTCGTGCTTGGAATTGGCTTTCGGCTTGGGCCAGCTCAACACGGCTGTTAACCCCCAACATTTCATCTTCTTGGCCGTGCGAGACCGCCGCCTTGAGACCGCGCGCACGCGCTAGCCCTACCACGTCAGTGAGGTAAAATTCGCCTTTTGCATTGTCGTCTTTAACATCCGCCAACAATTCCAACAGCAAATCAGCAGATGCCGCCAGCACACCCGAATTGCACAACGTCACGGCCAGTTGCGCAGGTGTTGCTTCTTTGGCTTCAACGATAGCATCCAGCCCACCGTCGGCGCCTAGGATCAGACGACCATATCCGCCTGCATCGGCGGCCTCAAAACCCAACACTGCAACTGACGCACCACCTTCCAGCGCGTCAAACACACCCATTGCTGTGCTCGTGCTGATTAGGGGAGTATCCGCATAAAGAATAATTGCGTCGCCCTCAAACCCTTTCAATGCCTCGCTGGCGCAATTAACAGCATGAGCTGTGCCACGCGGTGGATCCTGTAAGGCCGTGCTGCCGGTGCCCAAAGCCGCCTCTGCCCGCACTTTCGCATCAGGATTGTGTGCCCCCACCACCACGATTATTTTGTCGCAACCAAGATCACGTGCCAAAGCAATCGTCCACTCCATCATAGGTCGTCCACCAACATGATGAAGCACTTTGGAAAGGCTTGATTTCATGCGAGTACCATGGCCTGCGGCTAGGATAATGGCGGCACGTGCGCGTGGCATTGGCTTTCCCCGTTTTTCTGGTCACATTTGTTATCAGCTTTTACCGCTGATTCGGCTTGCAGCCTCGTCCGCAGCCTCTTAGCCCTTTTCCACGCCATTGTGCCATAGGCGACGCAAAAAGATGGCTGTTCTGGAGTGATTCACCATGTCGAGACGCTTAGAAGGCATCGCCATTTCCTTTGACCTCGACGGTACATTAGTCGATACGGCACCTGACTTAGTGCGCTCAACCAATGTTGTGATGGATGCTGCGGGCTTGTCGCGCATTTCGCTGGCCTCGGTTCGCGGCATGGTAGGCCAAGGTGCGCGTGCTCTGATTGTAAAAGCTGCCGCAGCATCAGACGTGATTTTTTCCGACAGTGACGTTGATTTGCAT
>JAYSRI010000223.1:0-1655 GCA_043721175.1 Alphaproteobacteria bacterium | reverse complement strand
CAACCGAGCTTCTAGCGCGCGTGCGTGCCGTGTTGCGTCGGATACGTCCTGGGCTTGCCGATGATCGTTTGGTCTTTGCCGATATCGTTGTTGACCGGGTATCGCACCGTGTGAAGCGTGCCGAGCGCGACATTCATTTGGGGCCAACGGAATTTCGGTTGCTCGATTACTTCATGCAGCATCCAGGCCGTGTGTTTTCGCGTGAACAATTGCTGGATGCGGTTTGGGGCTCTGACGTCTATGTTGAAGCGCGCACGGTTGACGTACATGTCGGGCGCTTGCGCAAAGCCCTAAATGACGAGGCCGATGTTGACCCGATCCGCACCGTGAGGTCGGCGGGATATGCGTTGGACAAAGCGCAGTAGGCTTTTGAACACAGACTTTGGCCGAAAGCGCATCTTGTGAAAAACCGCTTTAGAATTTGTGAGTTAGTCTCGTTCAAAATGCAAAAGTGGCAGCGCGCGCTTCAAGTTGAGCGGTGGGCCCGAGTGATCACAACATATTTTGAATTTGACATCTGCTCAGTAACTGCCATTTCTCTCTCCACACCGGGAGAGTCTCATTGCCACTCATAAAGGCTAACAACATCAGTCTCTATTTTGAGGAGCGGGGAAATCCGGTCGGCATTCCAATTTTGCTGGTGATGGGCCTTGGGCGGCAAATGATTGCTTGGCCCGAAGAGTTTATGGTTGAACTGGCCCGCGAAGGTCACCGTATCATTCTCTTCGACAATCGGGATGTCGGGCTATCCACCCACTTTCATGACGCGCCAAGGCCAAACTTAACAAAAACTCTATTGGCTGCGGTGTTTGGTCTGTCGATCAAGCGTGCTTACTCTTTGAGTGACATGGCAAAAGACGCCATTGCGCTTCTCGATCATTTATCGATTCCAGCAGCCCACGTTGTGGGTGTTTCCATGGGGGGAATGATCGCCCAGATTATGGCAGCGACAAGCCAGGCACGTGTTTTAAGCCTCACCTCTGTTATGTCGTCGAGTGGAGCCGCGGGTTTACCCGGTGCTAGAGCAAAGTTGCGCAGGCAATTGATGCAAGGAAGATCTAAAGACCCGTCGCGCGCTGCCAGCATTGCCTTTGGCGCTAAAACGATGGAGCTGATGTCGTATCCCGATCCCGCGCGAGCGGCCGATGCTTTTATGTTAGCAGCAACGCGCGCCTATGATCGCAGTTACGATCCATTGGGTAGCGCACGCCAGTTGACAGCTATCATCGCTGACGGCAGCCGCGTGCAACGGTTGAAGTCCATAAAGGCACCAACGCTGATCATTCATGGCGCAGCAGACGAACTGGTTCCTCTCGCTTGTGGTCGCGATGCGGCGCGCCACGTGGCTGGTGCAAAGTTTGAAGTCGTCGAAAAAATGGCACACGACTTGCCGCCGTCACAAAACAACCATGTCGCAGCGCTCATTCGCCAACATGTGACGCAGAGTTCTCATACTGGGGCCTGAATCATTGTTACAACTAGCGAGCGCTTGAATGGTGTGGGCCGCGACTTACCAAAGTCGTGACACTGCTGACAAACCCCTAGCGGTGATTTTTGAGACCAAGATTAGACTTTTGTAGTGGCATAAAATTTCTTGAACGTGTGGAGCGCGGCATACCAATGCCGCTTTTTGCCGAAAGGCGGCATTGGTATGC
>JAYSRI010000222.1:0-11038 GCA_043721175.1 Alphaproteobacteria bacterium | reverse complement strand
CGCGTCTGCTATGACAGGCGCTTTTGATGCCATTGCCCGTAATAGTCCCGACGCACCACCACCGGAAAGCGCGGCTAGCATCAGTGCAAGCCCTGCAACACCCGTCCACCACCAACCATGCGTTAAATTGTTGCTGCGTTGTGCCAACACCAGTGTCGCTAGCCAACAGGCTAAGGCAAGCAATGTCATGCAAACCCAAATCCAAGCATTTTCATCGGCGCGCACTGAACAGGTGATCCCTGCACCAAAGGCGAAGGCGACGGGAAGCCACAGCACAATGCGCTCGCTATTTTGCGCCAGTGCTTCCTGCACGCGCTCCGCCAACCATATGCGCAGGCGGCTTCCTTGCACCGTGAGGCGTGGTAAGACACGCGCGGGTTCGCCATATCCGGCGGGCCGCTCGTCAACTATATCCTCTTGATCAAAAGCCCAGCTCACAATGACTGCTCACGAAATTTCAAGCCCAACAGAAGCGACTGGCAGCGCGGTCGTTACCCGCTTTGCACCCTCGCCCACTGGCTATCTCCACATAGGAGGGGCAAGAACGGCTTTGTTCAACTGGCTTTATGCACGTGGGCAGGGCGGCAAGTTCTTATTGCGCATCGAAGACACCGATCGCGAGCGCTCAACACCGGCTGCAACCCAAGCAATTCTCGATGGTTTGGCTTGGCTTGGCCTTGATTACGATGGCGAAGCCGTCATGCAATTTTCTCGTGCAGAGCGCCATCGCGAGGCGGCTTTAAGTCTGATTGACAGCGGGGGCGCGTATCGCTGCTATCTGTCAGCTGATGAAGAAGCGGCTTTGAAGGACGCAGCGCGGGCGGCGGGGAGGGCGTTTCGTTCACCCTGGCGCGACGTCGGCTATGGCGCACCGCCAGTTGGAGCGCCATTCGTTACCCGGTTGCGCGCACCGTCCGAAAACCAGAGCATCATCGTTCGTGACAAAGTGCTGGGTGATGTTACGACGGGCGGGCGCGAGATTGATGACTTCATCCTGCTGCGCACGGACCTATCGCCAACTTACATGCTGGCGGTTGTCGTTGATGATCACGATATGGGCGTGACGCACATTATTCGGGGCGACGATCATCTAACCAACGGTGCCCGCCAAACCGCTTTGATCAATGCTTTTGGATGGAATGTTCCCGTCTATGCCCATATTCCGCTGATCCTTGGCGAAGATGGCAAGAAGCTGTCGAAACGGCATGGAGCATTAGGTGTGATGGAGTATCGCGACATGGGCTATCTGCCTGAAGCAATGTGCGCCTATTTGTTGCGCCTTGGCTGGTCAAAGGGCGATTTGGATATTGTTTCCAGCGACGAAGCAATTGCGCTGTTTGACCTGGAAGGTATCGGCAAAAGCCCTTCACGTCTGGATTTCGCCAAAATGGACAGTGTGAACGCGCACTTTATGAAGCTGGCACAAGATGAACGGCTGGTCGATTTTGTAACTGCCGTTGCGGCGTCACGTGGCAATCAAGTCGATGCGACTTTGCGCCCGAAACTGCTGTTCGCCATGCCATTTTTGAAAGAGCGCGCAAAAACAAATATTGATTTGACCGATCAATGTGCATTCATTTTGGACGCACGACCCATTGTTTTTGACGAGAAAACTGACAAAATCCTGACGACAGAGGCCCGCGAGCGCATTGCTCGCGCATGTCAGGTACTTGCACAAATTGAAATCTGGCATCACGACAGTATCAAAGACGCTATATCCGCTTTCGCAACCAGTGAGGGGGTTGGCTTTGGCAAGGTTGGGCCAATTTTGCGGGCAGCGCTGACAGGCGGCAAAGCGGCGCCTGACCTTGGCGTCACGATGGAAATTCTTGGGCGCGAAGAAACTTTCGCTCGGCTTGGCGACGCTGTTTAAGTAATCGTCATCGAAGTCAGCTAAACAACAAAAAAGCACGATACAGGGGCACAGGTACATGGAAAGCAAAGCGCAACCAAAAGGCACGGCAACACTGGAATATGAAGGCAAAAAGATTGAAATGCCGGTTTATTCTGGTTCGACTGGCCCCGATGTTATCGACATCCGCAAGTTGTATAGCGAGACTGACGCTTTCACGTATGATCCCGGTTTTACATCAACCGCCTCATGCGAAAGCCAGATTACCTTTATTGACGGCGATGCGGGCATATTGCTGCACCGTGGCTATCCTATCGATCAATTAGCCGACCGCTCTAACTTTCTCGAAGTCGCTTATTTGCTGCTGGAAGGCGCTTTACCCGACCAAGCCGAGTTCGACAAGTTTAAGCACAATATCACTTATCACACGATGTTGCATGCCCAGTTTGACCGCTTTTTTGAAGGCTTCCGCCGCGACGCCCACCCGATGGCTGTCATGGTTGGAACCGTTGGCGCATTGTCGGCATTTTATCACGACAGCATCAACATTGATGATCCCGTTCAGCGCAAAATTACGCAACATCGCTTGATTGCCAAAATTCCGACGATTGCTGCGCGTGCCTATAAATATTGGCTAGGGCAGCCTTTCATCACGCCGCGCAATGATCTTGGTTACGCCGCCAACTTCTTGCGCATGTGCTTTGCGGTTCCGGCTGAGGATTACGTCGTGAACCCGGTGATGGCTAAAGCAATGGAGAAAATCTTTATTCTGCACGCCGATCACGAGCAAAATGCGTCAACATCAACTGTGCGCCTCGCGGGCTCGTCGGGCGCCAACCCATTTGCGTGTGTTGCCGCGGGTATCGCTTGCTTGTGGGGTCCAGCACATGGTGGGGCCAACGAAGCCGCGCTTAACATGCTGATGGAAATCGGTCATGTTGACAATATTCCCAAGTTTGTCGAGCAAGTAAAAAACAAAAACTCTGGTGTGCGCCTGATGGGCTTTGGTCACCGCGTCTACAAAAACTATGACCCCCGAGCGAAGGTCATGCAGCAAGCCTGTCATGAAGTGTTGGCTGAGGTCGGCGTCAAGGACGATCCATTATTGAAGGTCGCCATTGAACTTGAAAAAATTGCTCTGACGGACGAGTATTTTATCTCCCGCAAACTCTATCCCAATATCGACTTTTATTCGGGTATTACACTCAAGGCGATGGGTTTCCCGGTTGAGATGTTCACGGTGTTGTTCGCGCTGGCTCGCACAACAGGCTGGGTTGCCCAATGGGACGAGATGAACGCGGACCCCGCTCAAAAGATTGGCCGCCCACGCCAGCTTTATACTGGGCCTACACAACGGGACTATGTGCCGATCATCAATCGGTAGTGGACAAAGCGAAATAGGACCGCGCAGCGCCGCTGCGCCCCTTTTTTGCTTTGAACTTGGGCTGCGCAGCGGCGCTGCGCGGTCCAAAACATAGACCACTGCGCACTTGCCCTTGCGACACATCTTGCTTGCACCCACCAATTCAGGCACGCCACGCCCATGACTGACCTTGCCACAATACGTGCTGAATTGACCTCCGTGCCTGAATTGCCCAGTGGCAGTGCGGATAAAGGGCTATTGGCGGCTTACGATGGTCAAAAGCCAGTATATCCAATTTGGGCGCTAGCGGCGCTTGCCGATGCACCAGAGCGCACCAAAGTGTCAGTCAACGGCGCCAATATTGAAGTGCTGATGTGGGGCATAAAGGGCGATCCCGGTCTGTTGATGTTACACGGCAATGGGGCCAGCGCGGACTGGTGGTGTTTTACGGCACCAGCTTTGGCGAAGGCTGGCTACCGTGTCATTGCTATGTCGTTTTCGGGTATGGGCGGTTCGGATTGGCGCGAGACCTATCGGATGGACACATTTGTTGGGGAGATATTGGGCGTTATCGAGGCAACACAGCTGACAACAAACCAGAACTTACCGATATTGATCGGCCATTCCTTTGGCGGGTTCCCTGGGATCATTACTGCCCTTCACCACAAGGACAAAATCGGTGGCCTCATCATGCTCGACAGCGGGATTGAGCCGCCGGGCGAAGAATGGACTGGTCCGCCCAAGCGCACAGCGCCTAATAAGGTGTATACGACCCTGACCGAGGCCCTCGCGCGGTTTCGTTTGGCCCCGCCTCAACCATGTGACAACCATTGGGCGCTGGATTACATCGCTCGCACGTCGCTCAAGCAAGTTGACGGCGGGTGGACATGGAAGTTTGACCCATTCTTATGGAATAGTTTTGAGTTCAAGCGCATTTCCGATGTGGTCGGAAGCCTAAAAGTGCCGACAATCGCGATGCGTGGCGCCACGTCTTATTTGATGGAAGACCGGATTTGGAGCTTTATGAAGTCGGTTCTGCCCACAGCGACTGGTTATGTGACCATTCCCGAAGCCGCACATCATGTGATGCTGGATCAGCCGCTAGCAACATTGGCCGCAATTGAAGGCGCACTTGCTGGCATGTCCATCTTGCCTAGACCTACCACTGCGGGCTAAAAGGGCTCAAACTTAAGAGAGACGACATCATGGCCAGCCATTCAGACGATCACGCCCACGACAACGACTATGTGAAGGGCGAAATGGACACCAGTGAGCAATCGGGCACCTATCAGTCATTTTTGGTCGCCAGCCAATGGGGGTCAGTGCTGATCGCCGCGATGGTTGCGTGCATGAGCTTGATCTGGGGCGCTGGCGTTGAATGGATGCCTGCCGTGCTAGGCTGTGGTGCAGGCGCGATCTTGGCAGGTGTGGGTATGAAAATGGGCGGTGCGTTCACGATCACTGCCGTTGGCATTACGATGATAGGCCTCCTATCTGGCGGCGTTTCGACTATTGTTGGCATGTTCGGCTAAAATCCTTCCGACACAGAAAGAAACATCATGGCCGAAGCAGGCAAACTACATTTCTCATTGGTCTCGCCTGAGCGCGAGCTTTATTCGGGCCAAGTTGATCAGGTCGTCGTGCCCGGTATTGACGGACAATTTGGTGTGTTAAGCCAACACTCCGCTGTGATGACGGTTATTAAACCCGGTGCCATTCGCATCCTCGACGGCACTAGCGAGCGCAAGATTTATGTTGGCGGCGGTTTCGCGGATGTTACAGCCCAAGGCCTAACCATTCTGGCAGAAGACGCGGTTGACCTGTCGAATTTGGACAAAGCGGCATTTGACAAAGACTTGCAAAATGCCCGTGAAGACGCGCGCGATGCTAAAGACGCGGGTGCAAAGTCCGCTGCTGACACGCGGTTGGCACGCCTTGAGGCGATTAACGCAGCCGCATAGTTTCGTGCTCCTGAAGAGGATTTAGAGCTTGGCCGAACCAGTCCCTGATTTTGCGTCAACTATGCTCACCGAAGACCTGACGGCGCGTCAAATATTCGCTCGAGTGCGGGCAAACCCGGCGCGCGCTCAGTTTGGGTTTGGGGCGCGGCTGGCGATTGTGAATGTGGACTATCAGCAGGCTTATACGCGACCAGACTTGTTCCCCACTACATCTTATGTGACTGATCCCCGCCAAATTGAGCATGTTAACCGGATTAGCGCTTTGGCGCGCGGGCAGGGGATGCCCGTGATCTGGACGCGCGTTGCCTATAAGCCCGACGCCGGAGATGCAGGGATTTGGGGTACGCGCACTAATACGCCCGATAGCCTGCAAAACATCAAACATGACAGCGACCGCCACGCCTTTGATAGCCGCTGCGATATTCATCACGACATTGACTTGATCTATACCAAGCGGATGCCGTCAGCGTTTTTTGAGACCAGCCTCGCCAGCTATTTGGTGTGGCACAAAGTGGACACGGTGGTTGTCACAGGCGGCTCAACATCGGGCTGCGTGCGCGCCACCGCTGTGGATAGCCTCAGCCACGGCTATCGCACGATCGTGCCCGAGGAATGCGTCGCCGATAAACACGAAAGCTATCACTTTGCCAATTTGACTGATCTTTTGTTGAAATATGCGGACGTGGTGGCTGTAAGTGAGGTTGATGACTGGTTTGGCGCGCTCTCAACGCAAAGTTTTGATCAAGGTCAAATCAAAACGGTGGACTTAACATAGTTTCGGCGCATGTCGTTGCTTGCATCCGCGTACCCTAAAGAGAGGCATCAAATGTCAGACCTTAATCGCCGAAATATCTTAACCACTGTTGGTATCGGTGCTGTTGCGGCAAGCGGCGCAGTGGCAGCGCAGACGCCAACATCGGCAACATCTCCAAATAATGCGCCGACCAGAATTGCTAGGCCTGTCTACACGCCACGTCCGTTGCCATATCCTGCGGGCAGTATAGCAGGCTTGTCGGAGCGGTTGCTGACCAGCCACCACGACAATAATTATGCGGGTGCGGCCAACCGCATCGCCGCCATCCAAACCCAAATTGAGCGGTTGGACCTTGCCATCGCGCCGGGCTTTCAACTGAGCGGTCTAAAGCGCGAGGAATTGATTGCGGTCAATTCCATGATCATCCATGAAATCTATTTTGGCGGCTTGGGCAAACCGAAATTGCCCGGCCGTGCGTTGGGCGCACAAATTGAGCAGGATTTTGGCAGCTACGCGGGCTGGCGATCTGAGTTTATCGCGATGGGCAAAGCGCTTGGCGGTGGTTCAGGATGGGTGTTCTTAATGTGGTCGCCGCGTGCGGGCCGCCTGATCAACCAGATTGCCTATGATCACACCATGACACTGGCCGACGGGCATTTGATCATGGTGCTGGACATGTATGAGCACGCCTATCACATAGATTATGGCGCCCGCGCTGGTGCTTATGTCGATGCGTTGGTGACCGGCGCACTAGATTGGACGCAGGCGGACCGTTTGTTTGCTAGCGCGAAGGTTTAACGGCAAATAACTGACACGCTATAGAACGCCCTCCTTGTATCGCCTGGTCCATTTGACAGTATCATGGCCCAGCGGGCGGCTAAGGTTATCAGGTGTGTGGCATCAAGTTCCAACGAAATGATTGCGCTGTCGATCCCATAGTTTAACTTCGCTCCTGGATTGCTCAACGCGCCTTTATGCTGTTGCAAGAACGCGTCTCTGGTTGCGGCCAGTGGCATGTGCGTTGGGTAGCGATAGAACAATACGGCATCAATATCTTTGGGGGTGGCAGCGCCGCTGCAAAAGCTACCACCGACCCACACTGTGCTGACGTTAACTACTGCACTGCAATCTGCAATCCATTTTTCAAACCGCAAAGCCAGCTTGTGACGCGCCGCATTAGTCGCAAACTGCTCTTTTAGAGTTTCCCAAGTTATAGGGTAAGGTGCGCACGAGATGAGCTTGCGGTCGTTGCTGAACGCGATGGCTGGTTGGAGGGGCGAGTGTTTCAAGAGATGGATTGAGGTAGTCATACTTGTGATCCGTGAATTCGAAATTCTACCGAACGAAAGCGGTTTTAGGTATCATTCACATCGCCCCTCATGAATCACAAAATTAAAAGTGTCTGTCATTCCGAACGTAACATAACCAATTTGGCAAGTTGTTTCAGTGTTGTTTTTGAGGCGAACGGCAATCTTGCCCGAACCCTCGCATGAGACATCCAATTGCCCTTTGAATTCTGTTCCAACTTTCTCAAGCGGGCGTTTTTTACCACAGAGTTGCAGTTCAGCGGAAGCAACCTTGTCAGTTTTGTCTTGCACAATGAAATAGTTCGTTGAATTTGTGCAAGCAGCTAAAGGAAAGGCGCACACGATCAGACCCGCAAATAACTTTTGCTTTAAGGAGTATATTCTCTTTGGCGGCTTATTGTGCATTTTATGATCCATTTTGGACTAATCTTCCATTCTCTATGTAAGTCAGCCCTGGCGTTGATAGAGTTGGAATGCCTGAACCATTGATAGCCGCGTTCATGCCAAAGCTGTTGTTGGCGGCATCCATTTGGGCTTCAATGAGAGGTTGACCTTTTGCGATCCCTTCAGCTTCGTGTCCAGCGGCAAATAAGCCTGCCCAACCTGAACCAATTTCAACAGACATGCGGTACACCCAACGAGCATGACGCTCTGCGTCAAAAATGTCATTATGGCCTCCGATGCTGTAATTGTTTGTAAGGAGCCTAGTTCTTTCTTTTTCTTCTAAAGCAATTTTTTGCGCGATAACTGCGGCTTCCGATAAACTCTTGGCCCCGGCTCCGAATGGAATAGCACTTTGCGCAGTTGCCGCCCCTGATACCCCATTTGCCTGAAATCGCCCTCCTTGTGAACTGCCCGCCCCGATTGGAACCCAGATTTGGAATGATGGCTGAGGTTCAGGCGCCGCGCCGTTATACGACACAAGGCTTCCTGAGATAGTTTTATAGTACCCGCCTGCGTCAATAGCGGCAATCACATCAGTCGGCGAATTGAATCTGCTGAGGTCTTGTTGCCAGACTGCTGCGATTTGCGATGGTGGTGCCCCATAAAAAGCAGCAGCATCCTGTTGGCCGAAATGACCAAAGTTGCCGCTAACATGGCCCATCTCGTCATCGCCGCCAAATGCGCCACCATAACCGCCTAGTGAATTGTTAAATTCGGTATTTGATGCCACCATTTCCGTATAGCGGATTTCTTGAACCAGCGTTTGATAGACTTCCCACGACATGCCGCTTTGTTGCGCTGTTGAGCCAGTAAACGAAGTCGCGTCAAGGCTGGCAACAGTCGCTGGGTCTTGCGAGCTTTCCCAATAGCCTGCGGGATAAATGGCTATGCCAGAAGCAACCATGTGCAAATCTGGTAGCGATAACTGAGCGAGAAAAGATCGAAATTCCCGAGTTCCGAGGTTTGAAGTGCCCGAACCCGCAGCCGTCGGGCCGTACGCAACACTCGATTGTGACGTTGCTTGACCTAACGTGACCTGAACCGCTGGATTTGGGCTGTTTCCCGCCTGCGTAGGGGGCGGCTGCCCAGAGTTAGGCGTGGAACCGGGATTTGCTGGGGGGGGGGTAGCCCCCTTGTTGGAACCGATTATTCCGTAGATGAAAATTGATCATGGCATTGCCTCGCTCAATAATTGTTTGTTTCTTGTTTACCTTACGAGAGTACGGTCAAATTTCCTCATATTTAGTTAACTACGGAAATCAGTGCCTCCCAATCTTGGGACACACTCAAAAACAGGAATTCCCTTCCCAGCGGAAGCCTTCGACGCGCTTGTCCAAAGCTATGATAAAGCGCCTTGTGCAAACTTGGTTTGTGGTGCGGATGGGTTCGACGGTTTGGACTGGGATTTGTTGGGTTTCCTGCACATTGCGGACCGTGCCGTCGTTGTCGCGCACTTGGCGGGTGCGCGTAGCAGTTTGATAGCTGGTGTAGCTGCCGCCACCCGACGTATAAGTGCGGTCAACGGCATATTGAAGTACGTCACGACCATCCGACAACTTATAAGATGCATTGGGTGGGCCAAACGCCAAGATCAGCTCATCCACAGAGCGACCAATGAAACGCGCCGCGACGCTATCTTCATAGGCCTTGACGCGCTCCTCATAGGGCACGGTCTCGCACGCGGCGGTAAGTGCTAAAACGGTGAGAGTGAGGGCAGTGAATAGGCGTTTCATGATGAGCGCTCCGTGTGTTAACTGAATTAACTCGTTGGATAGTGAATAGTTGCTGAACAACTGATCGCCGCGTCAAACTATCACACCAGCGCCGCGCGCGCGTGGATCGGGCGCTATCACAGGTGTGCGTCCAATAATTTGAACGGCAGCAATGTCGCCATTGTAATCTTGGGCTTCAAACCGGTATCCTCGCGCTTCTAAATCCGCTTTTACCAACGGATCGGCCTCCGCGTAAGGCTCAGTAAAGATGGTATTTTCGGGCAGCAATTGATGATGATAGCGCGGCTTGGTGACAGCTTCGCCCAACGACATGTTAAAGTCATAGCAGTTGAGCAGAACCTGCATGACGCTGGTAATAATACGCGAACCACCGGGAGACCCCAGCGCCATCGCCGCAACGCCATCTTTGACTAAAATTGTTGGCGTCATGCTGGACAATGGGCGTTTGCGCGGAGAAATGGCATTGGCATCACCGCCGACCACGCCAAATTGATTGGCAATGCCAGGCTTGGCCGAGAAATCGTCCATCTCGTTGTTGAGGATAAAGCCTGCCCCCTCGACAACAACGCCTGACCCATACCAGCCGTTCAACGTGTAAGTGTTTGAGACCGCATTGCCGTCTTTATCGATCACCGAATAATGCGTCGTTTGAGGCTTCTCTAAACCGGGCTGTACGCTGGCGAGGCGTGACGGGTGTGCGTTAGCGATTTGGCGGGCTCGCGCAGCGATGTAAGCCCGATTGAGCAAACGAGACGTTGGCACACGCACAAAATCGGGGTCGCCCATATATTGCGCGCGGTCAGCAAAGGCGCGCTTTTCGATCTCGGCCAGCAGATGCACATATTGGGCGCTGTTATGTGCGACACCTGCAAACAAATCTGGCCGTGCGGCTTTCATGCCCAACATCTGCAGCAACGCAATACCCCCTGAACTGGGCGGTGGCGCAGTGATCACGTCCATATTGTTCCAGCGGCCACGTAGCGGACGGCGCCAAGCGCTGCGATAGCCCGCGAGATCAGCTAAGGTCATCAAGCCTTTATGAGGCCCGCGACCCATTTGCGCAACGATTTGATTGGCCGTTGTGCCAGTGTAAAATCCCGCTATACCTTGGCTGGCAATACGCTCCAAAGTGGCAGCAAGGTCGGGCTGTTTGAAGATCACACCAGTCTGCAAGGCTGCAAAATGTCGGCCAAGATTTGTCTCTGCCCCTAAAATCGACAGCGATTCTTGGAAAATGCGCAGCATTTGCGCGATGGGTACAAAGCCTTCATGGGCTAGCTTGATTGCTGGTGCCAAGACTTGCGCCCAGCTCAGTTTACCAAACCGTGCATGGGCAGTTGCCATTCCATGGACGGTGCCTGGTATTCCAACCGCTTGATTGCCAATCAGCGAGCGGTTTTCAATGACATTGCCGTCGCTGCCTAAATACATCGCCGCACTGGCGCTGGCGGGGGCTGTTTCGCGGTAATCGAGGAAGTAGGGCTTGGCGTTCATCAGCACAGTCATAAACCCGCCGCCACCCAGATTGCCGGCTTCGGGATATGTCACGGCCAGCGCAAAGCCGATCGCAACGGCGGCATCGATGGCGTTGCCACCGGCGGCTAATATTTGCGCTCCGGCCTGC
>JAYSRI010000221.1:0-1657 GCA_043721175.1 Alphaproteobacteria bacterium | reverse complement strand
ACATAAAAAGCGCCACTGCCGCCATCCTTTGCATGGGCACTGGCATAGCCGGCGACATGTTCTCTGACGCCAATGCTATGCAACCATTCCGGCAAACGACGCCGGATAACCCCAGCTTGAGGCGTGATGTAGTCCTCACCCGGATCGATAGGGCGACCCTTTCCCGTGATCACAAGCACGCATCGCCCCCCAAGGCTGCGGGTACGTGCGATTATGCCCGCAAGGGCCGTTTGCGCATCAATTTGTCGCATGCCGTGAAGGTCTATCCGCGCGTCAATATCAAGTTTTCCGCGACGGACTTTCTTGTGGCCCGATGCGTCAGCCACCGGTGAGCGATGTTTGATAAGTTTTGCAGGTAGTTTTATTGGCAAAGAAGCAGCTTTGCCAGTTTTTGCGCGCTTGAGGACCAAGTGAGGCATCTCAGGCGCAATTTTGACCGCCGGCGTTTGGTCAATCGGGTCGCCGACAATCTTTGCTGCCGCTGCCAACTCAACAGGTAAAGGCTTGTAACCCTTTGTTGTGCGTGCAACGCGTCGCCACAGTTTGGCTTCATCCGCCGATAAGTCGCGGCGGCGTGACATAGCTATTTGTTGGCGAGAGGTGCGGCATTTGCAGCCAAAGCGTTCGGGTCCATGCCTTTTGGCAACAAGACCCAAAAACGTGTGTCATGATTAATTCGGCCTGCCCGAAGGCCTGCTTCGGGACCGGTGCCCCAATACAGATCGCCACGCAAAGGCCCCTTAATGGCCCCACCAGTGTCTTGGGCAATCATTAAGCGCCGCAGTGTTTTATCCACCGTTAGTGCCACGCGTGGCGCATCTGCGGCCACAAAAATTGGTACTCCATAAGCGTGGTAGGCCGTGTCGACGGCCATGGAGCCATTGGGCTCAAGGGCGATGCTTTGTCCCCCGGTTGGCCCAGCGGTCATGTCGGCAATTGGCTGCAATCTGAAGAATACAGTGCGTGGATTGGCATTTAGAACTTCCCTCGATTCTTCAGGTGAAGCGGTTTTGAACCAATTTTTGAGTGCATCAAGGGAAGCACCAGTTGGGGTCAAATGTCCACGCCGGATCAGTTCTTGTGCATTCGAGCCAAAACGTTGACCATTATGTGCTGCAAAAGATGCGCGCAATTGGGTGCCATCTTCAAATTGAAGACGACCAGAACCTTGAACTTGCAACGATAAAACTTCAGCAGGCTCTCCCCATGCCAAAACAGGCGCGCTCTCGGGCGTGATTTGCGCACGTGGCGGATATGGTACAATCTTACTGCCTTCGACACGGCCAACAAAATTGCGGGCGCGCAATGCGGGGTCAAAAGCACCCATGTCGATTTCCAACAAATCGCTCGGTCGGCCCTGAATTGGCTCTGAGAAAACGCTATCGCGCGCTTTGCGAGCCGCCATAATTGGTTCGTAATAGCCGGTCAGCCGCCCTGGTGCTCCGATAGGGACTGATATGCTCCACGCTTGGTAATTAGCTTCCCAATAAGCACGATCCTCTACACTTGGATCGTTGGACAACTGGCAGACGCTTGCCCAGTCGGAAATTTTTCCAGAGTAAGTGGCGATATTGGACATAAGCGCACTCGCAGGGCGGCGCTGGACTGACGCACATGACCGCACCATGGCACGGCGGGCCGCGCTAACATCGGTGGT
>JAYSRI010000220.1:0-11072 GCA_043721175.1 Alphaproteobacteria bacterium | reverse complement strand
ACGCCAATTGGCAAGGCATTCAAGTGTCAGGCGGGCAAACCTATAACTGGCCTGCAAAGTCGACCTATGTCGCCAATCCTCCCTACTTTGAAGGCATCTCCATGACACCACCTGCTGTGGAGGACATCATGCAGGCCCGAATCCTAGGGTTGTTTGGCGACAGCATCACCACGGACCACATTTCGCCAGCCGGTTCGATCAAAGCCGCCAGCCCTGCCGGGAAATATCTGACCGACCACGGCGTCAACGCGCTGGACTTCAATTCCTACGGCGCACGCCGTGGTCATCATGAAGTGATGATGCGCGGCACGTTTGCTAACATCCGCATCAAAAACATGATGGCTCCGGGCACTGAGGGTGGCGTCACCAAGCACTATCCCGAAGGCGAGGTCATGCCAATTTATGACGCCGCGATGCTTTATAAGGATGCTGGCACACCATTGGTGATCTTTGCAGGCAAGGAGTATGGTACTGGATCGTCACGCGATTGGGCCGCCAAAGGGACCAATTTGCTCGGAGTGCGGGCGGTTATTACCGAGAGCTTTGAGCGCATTCATCGGTCAAACCTGATCGGCATGGGCGTGCTACCATTTCAGTTCCGCGACGGTGTTACATGGGCCAGCTTGAACCTAATTGGCGACGAAATGGTGACAATTTATGGCATCAACGATATCGCGCCGCGCAAGCACATGGACGTTGAAATCCGCAGGGCAGATGGCAGTGTCGTAATTGCTCCGGTGATCAGCCGCATCGATACCGCCAATGAGTTGGACTATTATTTCTCGGGCGGGATCATGCAGTTTGTTTTGCGTCAACTGGCGCGTGCTGCTTAGGGGATGTGGTTCATTGAGCGCGACATTTAGGTAATTAGTCGTGCTAAATGCTATCCGCAAAAAAGGCTGCTAGATCGCCGTGCTTCATTTATGAAGCACATCAGGTCGATCTAGCACTTTTAGATAGAGCATACGTGGCCCAAGAAAATCTGTTTCAGATTTTGCGAGCGATGCGCTAAGCGACGGCCCTGTCCAATATTAGGCGCGCATCCGCCAGTAGCTCACTTTCGTCGCTATTATTTGGATGAAAGCCTGGCATGAAATAGCGGAATAATTGACCGCTCATGGCTGTCAAAATACCCGGTGCTATGAACAAGTAACACAGCACCGCCAGTCGCCAACCGCTTGTGTTTAAGCCCTCGACCTTAAGGGTGTTAGCAATTCCCAGCCACGTTACAAACCCCAGTCGCGCCATGGTCTCGATCATAACCCCGCATCGAAACGCCCAGCGCCTAAGTGGAGACCAGCGCGCCGTTACGTGGTTGAACACGTCCATCGCCACCGCCTTATGTTCAATTTCTTCTACAGCATGCCACTGCCACAAAGCACGCGCTTGAGGCTCACAATAGGCCAAATGGCGAGGGTCGCGCAAAAGCACTTGAGCAAAAACCGAGGTAAAATGCTCAAGAGCAACGGTTACGGCTAAGCGCTTCAAGGGTTCGCTTCGTTCAAGTGCATCAATTTGCCGGCGTGCGTTTTGAGTGGATTGCTCGACTGGCAAGCCAGCCGCGTTGGCAATCTGGTTAAAGCTAACGTGCTCACGAGAATGAAGGGCTTCTTGCCGGATAAAGGCATCGACTTCGGTTTTTAGCTCGGCGGGTATGTCTTTGCTATAATAGGCAACACTGCGCACAAAAAAGGCCTCGCCAAGGGGAAAAGTCGCCGAAAGACTGGTGTAAAGCGCGACCGCGATTGGTTCTATGCTGGTGCTATTTCTGGTGCCTTGCTGCGTCGTATGAAAGCGGCGATTGCGCACAATAATGGTCTTGGACATGACTGATCTCTCTTTTAAGGCGGAGCTTTTAATTGGTCCTATAGGTTGAGGCTTAAGCCTACTCTCAAGCGGCTCTGTGAAAGTCAGTGGTCGTTGGTTCGCCACGACGGCTTTGCTCGGCTTCGGGCACCAAATCCGAAGCGCGATTAATGGCTTCTGGGGTAATCGACAACTGAAAACAGGAGCCTTGCCCTTGAGCGCTTGTTACGCAGATGTCGCCACCCATCAGCTGGGCGAGCGAGCGGCTCAATGATAGCCCCAAGCCGGTACCGCCAAATTTGCGCGTGATGGAACTGTCAGCTTGCATAAAAGGCTTAAACAATAACTTGACCTGATCCAGCGACATGCCGATGCCCGTGTCTGTGACGCTGACAAAAACCTGGCCACTCTTTGACCCTGCACCACGCCAAGTTTTCACTTTGATGGTGCCGTTATGGGTAAATTTATTGGCATTAGACAAGAGGTTCAAAACACATTGGCTCAATTTGAACGCGTCAGAACTGATGAAGGTCAATGTCGGGTCAAGCTCGACTACGAGCTGATTGCCATTGGCTTGTAGGGACGGGCGAATGGTATCGCAGGCAATGTTGACTTCATCTGGAAAATTGAATCGGACAGTCTCGCAAGTCATGCTGCCGGCTTCGATTTTGGAGACGTCTAAAACATCGTTGATCAACCGCAATAGACGTTTGGCCGACCCAAGGACTTTATCATGATCCTTGACGTCTGACTTACGGCTGTCGGTTTCAGCATCTTCTCGCAGTAGCTCACTGTAGCCGATGATGGCGTTCAAAGGGGTACGCAATTCATGGCTCATATTGGCCAAGAATAAAGACTTTGCTGTATTGGCAGCATCAGCTTCTAATCTAGCGGCGCTTTGAGACTTCGCCTCGGCAAGCGCTGTCGTCAATGTTGCGTACGATTCAACGGCTGCTTTAGTGAGGGAAATGGCCTGCACGAGGATCAATGCCGTTATAAAAGGTGCAAAGCCGCCCCATTGAAAGGACGCAATCGCCAACGCTAAGGCTGGAGCAGGCAAAGACCACATCATCATTCTTGAATGCAGAACGTGCTGGCCTGCAATATTCATGAGAATGGTCGCGCTGATCAACGCTCCAAATATCGGTCCCAGACCAGGCTGCATGGTTACGGCAATTGCAAGCGAACCGTAAACAGCAGACAAAGCCCCAACCAGATGAAACAAGCTGCGGGTAATCGCTGTCGTTTTCTCTGGAGTGGGCGTCTCAAGATCAGCTTCGTGAGCGCGAATGGTTTTAGTAAATTTGTACTCCGCCCAAGAAGCCAAGCACATCCAAATGATCAGAGGCAGAACAACATCTTTGCCAAGTGCGAAGCAAAGCACGATGATTGTGATGAGCGACGAGCCAATGCGGGCGCTGAGGTGTGCTTGATGCGTGCGCTTCATAAATAATTTGAGCGTCTCAGCGTCGATGCCTGTCGGAATGGAAAACACGCCCATTGAAAACTAGTCCCCAACGCCCACTTCGGGGCTTGTTTCCATCAGTAACTTAAATAGATATAGTTTTCGTAAACAGCGAATTTTTTGGACGGACAGTATTGTGTTTTCACCGAGCGTAATGATTGAAACACTGACTTCTGTTATCCTGTCAGGCCTCAACTCGATACTTTAATCAACGTCCGCTGGTCGGCCGAAAATTCGGCGAGACACAGGCTGGTTAACCTATATCAAACCAGCGGCCCGATGAAGGGACTGAGGCTTCACCCCCAGTTTGTCGTCCCCGACGAGCAAAGCGAAGATCGGGGATCCCGCTGCATATTCATGCATGGAACCGACGAGATCCCGGCTCTTCGCTTCTCAACGGCCGGGATGACGGTTCTTTTAATGTGTTCATTCAATGGGCCGTTAGTAAAAGTGCAGGTTTGTCGTTTGCGTCCAACAAAACAAACGGATGTTTGCGCCTTTATTCCGTCACAGTAGCATTGTTACCTGTGGCTCGTATACGAGAACAGGACTGAGCAGATATGCGTCGCGTTATGGTTGTTGCTGCGGTACTGGCCGCATTTTCCCAGTCGTCAACTGTCGCGTATGGCGATGTCGTGACACGGCGGCCACCCCCTGACATCTATCCAAGACCGCGCCCCCAACCCATTCCCGAGCAGCGCGGTCTATGCCGACGCGCACCTGAGCTACCAAAAATGCAAGGTGAGACCGGGAACCAAAACCAGACGGGTCCATCGCGCTGGACGCCACGGTTAGAGGAGCGAACAACCGACCGGGACATGGTTGCTCCACCCGTTTTGGCATCGCCCTCCGCGCCACCTCCGCCACCCCCACCTCCTCCTCCAAGTGGCGAAAGTGGTGCATCAGCATTTGAAAGCCGCGCGCGCGACAGTGCTGGACGTGCCGGTAGTGCGGCCAAAGTGGCTCCCAGCCCTACGAGAGTGCCCAGCAGCATGACCGTTACTGAAACGCGCGGTGAAACAATGCGGCGAATAGCGCCTCCATCTCGTTCGTCTAACCAACAAGTCCAATCAGGCCAACTCACAGCCGGAGAGCACGATGACTTGCTTAACCCCGGCCTTTACGCCCGCTACGTTGATCAATTTCTGGCGGGTGAAAGTTTATCAGGCGTTCCCCGTGTTGATACGCGCAATGCTCTGAGCGTTATTGTGCAGGATAATGCTGGCGCGCCGATGCCGTTTGCCACGGTCACGCTGACCTGTAGTGACGGCAACAGCCTGAGTTTAACAACCATGGCTGATGGTCGGGTCGTATTTTTTCCAGACCTTGATCGATTGGGAACGGCTGTGATGATGACTGCTGGCTATGGTCAACGCCAAGACAGTGCGCCTCGCCGCATCAACGTCGCTGATGTGCGCGGTGCCCAAGAAGTCCTTGCTCGGGTTACGAGTTCAGCACCACGAGTCAATAAATTTGACCTTGCCGTCGTGATTGATGCAACGGGCAGTATGGGCGACGAAATTAACTTTCTCAAAGCCGAACTCGCCGAAATCATCGCGACAATCAGCCGCCGCCATCGCGGCCTTGATATCCGCGTGGCATTGGTTGTTTACCGCGATCAAGGCGATGAATTTGTGACACGCACCTTCGAGTTCACCAACAATATGAGCCAGGTACAATCCAATCTTGGTAACCAGTCAGCCGGTGGCGGCGGCGATACCCCCGAAGCCATGGAAGTTGCTATGTCGCGCGCCGTCGGCCTCAATTGGCGCAATGATGCGATCAAATCGATGCTATTGGTCGCCGATGCGCCGCCCCACTCGGGCGATGTCGCGATGACGTGGGCAGCAACAGAGGCTGCACGCGCCAAACGGATCCAGATTGTGCCAGTCGCCGCTTCGGGTGTCGATGACGCGGCACAATACATCATGCGTGCAATGGCCGCAGCGACCCAATCCCGCTATGCTTTCCTAACTGACGATAGCGGCATTGGAAACGCTCATGCAGAGCCATCGGTGGATTGCTATCATGTGACCAAGCTCGATGGACTTATTAGACGGATACTCGATGCGCAAATATCGGGGCGGCGTATTGAGCCGGAAAATAACGAAATCGTTCGGACGGTTGGGGATTATGATAAGGGGAAATGTCGAGCCAGCTAAGGCGACTTCTCATTCATATCCGAGCGTTGGACTTTGCGCGGTGAGCCCTCATTATGCAGCGGGGTTGCCTTATGCTATAGCGCGCAGGCCATGACCCTAACTCTCGATCTTGCCCACCGCACCCCGACCCATTCATCTGTCACCGAGATTGCCGCGGTGCGGACCTCGCTTGTCGGTTTAACACTTGAAGAAATGCGTTTGGCGATAGTCGCTTTGGGTGTTGACCAAAAAAAATCACGGATGCGGGCGCAACAAGTCTGGCGCTGGTTGTATTTCTTTGGTGCCCGCGATTTTGATATGATGACGGACATCGGCAAAGAGCTGCGCGCACTCTTACAAAATGCACACACCCTTGAGCGCCCAGAAGTGTTGGAGCGACTGGTTTCAAGTGATGGCACGCGCAAATGGTTGATCCGCAGCGCGCCAGGTGTTGAGTTTGAGGCGGTTTATATACCCGATGTTGCGCGATCTGGCGCTTTGTGTTTATCCAGCCAAGTTGGTTGCACACTGACGTGCACGTTTTGTCATACAGGCACGCAAAAACTCGTTCGCAATCTGACAGCTGCTGAAATTGTAGCTCAAGTTATGATAGCCCGCGATGATCTGGACGAGTGGCCCTCCACCACTGATGGCCGCGCCCTGACCAATATTGTCTTCATGGGCATGGGCGAGCCGCTTTATAATCTTGACGAAGTTGCCAAGGCAATTGACCTGATCAGCGACGGGGAAGGCATTTCTATCGGACGACGACGGATCACCGTTTCAACGTCTGGTGTTGTGCCAATGATTGAAGAATTGGGCGCTCGTACCAACACGATGCTAGCAATCAGCCTGCACGCAACCAATGATGCTTTGCGAGATACATTGGTGCCGCTGAATAAAAAATACCCGTTGGAACAATTGTTAGCCGCCATCAAAGCCTATCCCGGTCTTAATAACTCCAAGCGGGTCACCTTTGAATATGTCATGCTGAAAGGCGTCAATGATAGCCCGGCAGAGGCGCGCGCTTTGGTCAAAATGTTGGCCGATATTCCAGCCAAAGTGAATTTGATCCCGTTCAATCCGTGGCCTGGCACTGATTACGTGTGTTCAGACTGGAAAACCATCCATGCCTTTGCCGATATCGTCAACCGTGGCGGCCTCTCCGCGCCAATTCGCACCCCGCGTGGACGGGATATTCTGGCGGCGTGTGGCCAATTGCGATCACAAAGTGTGAAAACGCGGGCGAGTGTGGCCCTGAAAGAACGATTGGAAACGGCGGGTCAGTAATTCCCGCTAGCTCCGTCAGCCAAACCACGCCAAGAGTGCCGCAATGTACGCCTTGGCAACAGCCCCCATCAAATTGACGCTGAACGATGCGCGCGACACGCTGCACAAAGTGTTTGGACATGAGGACTTTCGCGGACTGCAAGGGGATGTGGTTGATCATGTTCTTGGTGGTGGCGACGCTCTGGCGGTTTTGCCGACAGGCGGCGGGAAAAGCGTTTGTTATCAAATTCCCGCACTGTTACGTCCAGGTCTTGGTATTGTCGTCTCGCCACTAATTGCACTCATGACGGATCAAGTCGAAGCCTTGCGCGCAGCGGGGGTCAATGCGGCACGCCTAGACTCCAGCCTGCCATATGAGGAAAAACAACGGGTTTGGAGCGATTTAGGCAATAGCAAACTGGATTTGCTGTATGTCTCGCCAGAAGGTTTGGCGTCTGGCGCGATTGTTGAGCGTTTGAGCGCGCAACCGATATCTCTGATTGCAGTCGATGAAGCCCATTGTGTCAGCCAATGGGGGCATGACTTCAGGCCCGATTACCGCCGTCTCGGCGCTTTGCACCACGCGTTTCCTGGTGTGCCAAGGTTAGCCGTCACAGCGACGGCAGATGTGCGCACGCGCGAGGATATACGGCGTCAATTGCACTTGATGCATGCGCCTGAGTTTGTCGCTAGTTTTGATCGACCCAACCTTGTTTTGGCAACGCGGCGCAAAGATTCACGGGGGTCAATCCGAGTTGTGGAGTTGGTCAAAGCGCGCGCCGGGCTTTGCGGGATTGTTTACGTCACATCGCGGAAGGAAACCGAGGCACTAGCAGCTACATTGCGCGATCATGGTGCCAATGCGCTGGCCTATCACGCGCAAATGTCGCCCCAAATGAAGGCCGAGCATTTGCGCCGTTTTCAAGAAGAAGATGGCGTTGTGATTGTCGCCACCATCGCCTTTGGGATGGGGATAGACAAACCCGATGTGCGCTTTGTGATCCATGCTGATCCACCCAAAAGCATAGAAGCATATTGGCAGGAAGTGGGACGGGCCGGGCGCGATGGGTTGCCTGCAGAAGGCATAGCCTTTTATGGCGCTGCTGATCGAAGGCTGATGGCGGAATGGATTGAGACCTCCCCCGCTCCCGAAGAAGTGCGCGCCGTCCAATACTCAAAACTCAACCAGCTTTACGGCTTTATGGACGGGCTGGCGTGTCGGCGAGGGGCGGTAAGGCGCTATTTTGGCGAACAAGATGTGCGTGATTGCGGCGTTTGCGACGTTTGCACGACGCCCAATATGGGGCACGATAGCAGTAGCTGGGCACGCATGGCACTCTCGGCCATTATTCGTTGCGAAGAAAGTTTTGGTCGAGGTCGAATTGTCTCACACTTGTTGGGCGCTGAACCCAATGGTTCCCTAGAATCACGTTTTGCACACCATTCAACCTTTGGTATCGGCAAAGGCTTGCCCAAAACGGCGTGGCGACAGGTGCTGGATCAATTGGTGTTCGATGGTGTTGTTGGCGAAGAGTCCAATGATGGCTTTCCAATATTGCGCATCGCCTGTCCAGACTTATGCCGGTCTGTGTTGCGCAATGAGGCCAAAGTCATGACGCGCGAAGATCCCGCAGACAACCGCTCTGGACGCCGCGTCTCTCGTGAGCAAATTGGCACTGCCATAGCAATGGACGACCATACTCAGAGTATTTTTGATGCGTTACGGGGCTGGAGACTGGAGGCAGCACGAGCCGCTGGCGTGCCACCATATGTTGTTTTTCATGATCAAGTATTACGCGAAATCGCCCGAATACGCCCTACAACAAGTGATGCTTTGCTTCATGTTTCTGGCATTGGCGAAGCGAAAGCAAAGCGATTTGGTAGGGCCATTTTGGTGCTATTGGCATCAATGGCCGCAACTGCAAGGTGATGAGAATTTCTGTCATAAAACTGGCTTAAGGGGGTAGTTCAAATTTGGCATTGACGCGCTGTGGCGTTGAGTTAGGCTATCGCTCTATGGCTTTAAGAGGCATTCTAATGACGGGTTTTATTGGCAATCCTGATCTTCCCCGCGTCTGCATTATTGGTGCGGGCTGCGCTGGATTTACTACAGCTAAACGCTTGAAAGATCACGACATTGGCTATGATTGTTATGAAGCATCCGACGATATCGGCGGCAATTGGTATTATAAAAATCCAAATGGAATGTCAGCCTGTTACCAAAGCCTGCACATTGACACCTCTAAAACGCGCTTGGCGTTTGAAGATTTTTCTATCCCCGGTGAGTGGCCCGATTTTCCTCATCACAGCCAGTTACTTGATTATTTCAAGGCTTATGTTGCCCATTTCGGGCTGCGCAATACCATTACCTTTAACACAAGCGTTACCAAGGCCCACCGTCGCGATGACGGGCTTTGGCAAGTACACTTGTCCAATGGCCGTCAGCTTTTGTACGATGCATTGATCGTTTGTAATGGCCATCACTGGAACCCGCGCACACCTGAGCCCTATCCCGGTACGTTCTCGGGGCAACAAATCCATGCCCACAGTTACAATGATCCGTTTGACCCGATTGATATGCGCGGCAAGAATATTGTGGTAGTTGGTGGCGGTAATTCGGCGATGGACATAGCCAGCGAACTTTCCAGTCGTTCTCTTGCCAACAAACTCTTCATATCGATGCGACGCGGCGTTTGGGTTTTGCCCAAATATATCAACGGAAAGCCTGCCGACAAGGCGGCACTGCCCCCTTGGTTGCCCCTTGATATTGGCCGAAAGCTGGCCAAAGGATTGATCATAAAAGCGATTGGGAAGATGGAGGATTACGGTTTGCCAAAGCCAGACCACGATCCATTAACGGGCCATCCATCTGTGTCGGGAGAATTTCTGACACGGGTCGGTTGTGGCGATATCATACCTAAGCCCGCGATAGCATCGTTTGAAGGCAATGACGTCGTTTTCGCCGACAAGAGCCGAGAACACGTCGATGTAGTGATTTATGCAACTGGCTATAAGATGACGTTTCCGTTTTTTGATCAGCCGCTATTCCAACCCGTCAACGACCGCCTACCGTTGTGGCGGCGCATGATGAAGCCAGGCATCGACAATCTGTTTTTTATGGGACTGGCCCAACCCTTACCCACATTAGTCAATTTACCCGAACAACAATCTAAGCTGGTGGCGGCCTATTTGACGGGTGACTATTCTTTGCCCAGCAAAGACGAGATGGAAGCTCAGATCATCTCTGATGAAAAGACCTATCTTGGTCACTTTTACGACAGCCCACGCCACACGATTCAGATTGATTTTGCCCACTATGTTCGAGCTGGGGAAAAAGAACTGGTGAAAGGCAAAAACCGGGCTGATTTTCTGGCCTTGCCAGCTTTACCAGTCCCGCCTCGTGCGGCCAGTATCGCACCCATGGCAAGAGCCGCCTAACAGGAGACACCAAACATGCGCAAATTGATTGTTGTTTTGATGCTGACAATCGGCATCGCGGCCTGCAAACCCCCAACGCCAAGCTACACGCTTACTGACCCAAAGACAGGTGAGAAAACCAAAATTTCAGTGAGTGGTGTCGGAGAGAAAGGATCGGTGACAATCAATGCGCCGGACGGAAAAGCCACGGTATCCATGACGGCCAAAGGTGATGTTCCAAAGGACTTGCCTTCTTACATCCCGCCGTACCCCGGCGCCGTCTATGAAGGAACCTTTGCATCCAATATGCAGGCCACCGCTGAAAAAGGTGCGATGCGGGCGGGAATGGTATCGTTTAAGACCAATGATCCCGCAGATAAAGTGCTTGCATTTTATAAGGAAGCGTTCTCCCGGGCGGGCCTTAAGGACAGCGCATCAGGCGATATGGGCGGAATGAAGATGATTTCTTTCGCCAAGGGTGAGGACGACAGCGACGGTACCCAAGTCATGGCAACGCCTGCGACGACAGGTCAAACCCAAGTGCAAATTACGTATAGTATGGGGCAGTAGCGAGGTTCAATTCAACAGTCATTGGGGCTTCCAAAAACCGGTGCTTGGCGGTATGACAAGTGCAATAGGGCGACTGTAAGGTTGCCCGCGACCCCTAGCCCGGCCGTCGCGCCGGGCGCTTTTGTATCTGGAGGCCAAAAACCATGTCCGAGATTTTGATGCCCAAAGCCACTGCCGTGTGGTTAATCGACAATACGGGCCTGACATTTGATCAGATCGCCGCTTTCTGTGGCCTTCACCCGCTCGAAGTCAAAGGTATTGCCGATGGCGACGTGGCTGCCGGTGTCCGTGGTCTAGACCCAATCGCGAACGCGCAATTGTCACGCGAAGAGATTGCCAAGGGTGAGGCTGATACTGGCTATAAAATCAAGCAACTTGAAGGTCGCAAACTTGACCTACCGCCT
>JAYSRI010000219.1:0-1663 GCA_043721175.1 Alphaproteobacteria bacterium | reverse complement strand
CGCGTTGCCCCAAGACCCGGATTTGTACACCAGCTTTGTCCAAGCGATCTAAATCTGAGCGAATAAATCCACGTAACAAGCCAAATAGTGCGTCAATTTCATCATGTGGACGTCGCCAGTTTTCAGTTGAAAATGCGTAAACGGTGAGTACTTCGATCCCCAAATCACCCGCAGCTTGAACGGTGTGTCGTAAACTATCGACGCCAGCCTTGTGGCCGAATGTCCGGGGCATGCCCTTTGCTTTCGCCCAGCGGCCATTACCATCCATGATGATTGCAATATGTCGCGGGCGCGGATCACCCTTGGCGTCCTCGATGGCGACGCGACCGGCCTTAAAAGGCCAATTTGCGAGCGCCCCCGCCAACGCGTTAGACCTGCATAATTTCGTCTTCTTTCGTCCTCACAGTCGTGTCGACCAATTTGACAAAAGAATCGGTTGTTTCTTGGATTTGGGCAGACAGCTTTTTAAGTTGATCTTCGCTGATATCGCCATCTTTCTCAGACTTTTTAGTTTGCTCCATGGCATCGCGGCGGACGTTGCGAATAGCGACACGCGCCGCTTCAGCATATTTGCCCGACAGTTTAACCAGTTCGCGGCGGCGCTCTTCGTTCAAAGGCGGGATTGGCACACGCAAAGTCATGCCGTCGGCGATTGGGTTGAGCCCGATTCCGGCGTTGCGTATAGCTTTCTCGACCACTTGTACCATCGACTTTTCCCATACCGTCACAGTCAACATCCGTGGTTCAGGTGACGAGATCGCGCCAACTTGGTTCAGAGGAACCATCGAACCATAGCTTTCAACCATCACAGGCTCAAGCAAATTGATGTTAGCGCGGCCCGTGCGTAGCCCTTGATAGTCGCTTTTAAGGGCGGTGACAGCACCTTCCATGCGGCGCTTCACGTCATTAATGTCAAAGTCTGGCATAGTCTAATTATCCGTAATAACAGTGCAAACGCCTGTACCGGCGAGCACTTGAGCCAAGCGGCCGGGCTGGCGAATATTGAACACGATGATGGGGATCGCACTGTCTCGCATCATCGAGACAGCCGAAGCGTCCATCACTTTTAAGTTCTTGGCGAGAACGTCAGTATAAGTCAATTTTTCATAGCGGGTCGCCGTCGGATCGGTCTTTGGATCGGCAGTATAAACGCCGTCGACACCGGTTCCTTTATAAAGCGCATCGCAGCCCATTTCGGCCGCGCGAAGCGCTGCGCCGCTGTCAGTGGTAAAGAACGGACTACCGACACCGGCAGCGAAAATCACAATCCGGCCTTTTTCCATGTGCCGCATCGCACGGCGCCGGATATAAGGCTCGCAGATTGTTTGCATCGGAATTGCTGACTGCACACGTGTATCGACGCCGATGCTCTCAAGCGCGCCTTGGAGAGCCAGAGCGTTCATGATGGTCGCTAACATGCCCATATAGTCGGCTGTCGCACGCTCCATGCCCTTGGCAGCACCTGCAATGCCCCGAAAGATATTGCCGCCACCAATGACGAGACAAAGCTCAATTCCGGTCTCTTGTGCCGCCTTAACATCGCGCGCGAACGCAAGGCAGGTGTTTTGGTCAATCCCAAACTGACCATCACCCATCAGCGCTTCACCCGAGATTTTGAGCAGAATGCGGCGTGCTGGTTTAGCCGATGCGAGATTTGATGTGC
>JAYSRI010000218.1:0-4129 GCA_043721175.1 Alphaproteobacteria bacterium | reverse complement strand
CCATCAAAAGGGCCGCGAAAGTCAAATACATGTTGCCAATCGGGTCCGGGAAGCGGGCTTCGAGGCGCTTGGCTTTTGGCGACGTCGTGTAGGGGATGCGGATCGACGCTGAGCGGTTGCGGGCTGAGTAGGCCAGCATTACCGGTGCTTCATAGCCCGGCACCAAGCGCTTGTAGCTATTGGTGGAGGAGTTCGCAAAGGCGTTGATCGCGCGGGCGTGCTTGATGATGCCGCCAATGTAGTACAGGCAAGTTTCCGATAAGTCGGCGTATTGGTCGCCCGCGAACACAGGCTTGCCGCCTTTCCAGATGGACTGGTGCACGTGCATGCCGCTGCCGTTGTCCTTGTAATATGGCTTAGGCATAAAGGTTGCGGACTTGCCGTAGGCAGCGGCGACATTGTGGATCACATACTTATACAAGTTCATGTAGTCGCCCATTTTGACCAGCGTCTGGAACTTAAGGCCAAGTTCATGCTGGGCAGGGGCGACTTCATGGTGATGCTTTTCAGGCTCAAGGCCCAATTCTTTCATGACCTGTAGCATTTCGCCGCGCAGGTCTTGGGCGCTATCGATTGGACCGACAGGAAAATAGCCGCCCTTAGGACCGGGGCGATGGCCCATGTTGCCGCCTTCATAGGCTTTGCCGGTGTTAAACGGCAATTCGGTGCTGTCAAACGAGTAACCAGTGTTGTTGGGGTCTGTGTTCCAGCGCACGTCGTCAAACACAAAGAACTCAGCCTCAGGGCCAAAATAGGCCGTGTCGCCAATACCCGACGATTTGATGTAGGCTTCGGCGCGCTTGCCAATGCCACGTGGGCAACGATTGTAAGGCTTCATGGTGCCGGGTGTCACAACATCGCAAACAATAGCCAGCGTGGTTTGCTGGTAAAACGGATCGATCGTCACGCTGTCAGGGTCTGGCATCATCAGCATGTCACTGTCATTGATGGCCTTCCAGCCAGCAATAGACGAGCCGTCAAACGCAACGCCTTCTTCAAGAAGATCGATATCGACCATATCGATGTCAAAAGTGACGTGCTGCAACTTGCCGCGAATGTCTGTGAAACGGAAATCGACATATGCGACTTCCTCGTCTTTGATAAGCTGCATAACCTTGTCAAACTTTGACATTGGGTATCTCCTGATGGATGTTGATTGGTGGAAACTGATTGGCTTGATTAAACGGCGGCTGCGCCTGATTCTCCGGTACGGATGCGGACAACATGGGTGATGTCAGAGACAAAGATTTTACCGTCCCCGATACGCCCTGTTCTGGCTGCGTTAGTAATGGCCTCAACGGCGGCGTCAACCTGATCATCGCTCACCACGACCTCTAATTTCAGCTTCGGCAAGAAGTCGACGACGTATTCCGCACCGCGATACAATTCGGTATGGCCCTTTTGACGGCCAAATCCTTTGGCTTCAATCACGGTCATGCCCTGCAGTCCCAAATCTTGCAGCGCTTCTTTGACCTCATCGAGCTTGAACGGTTTGATGATCGCTTCGATTTTCTTCATGGCTTTGTCCTAAACGGTCATTTCGCGCTGCGATGATCGGCTCGCACTTTAGTTGGGTTCGCATACGCCTGACCTGAACACGATGCGATATTGCAGGGTGCCGCGTGACCGCAGGCAAGTGCTACTGCCTACATAACAGGCATTTCATGCCTTGTTTTTAGGCGTCTCGACGAGGTGATCATTTCGCGTTATCGGATGACCAACTTGGCCAACTACAGAGCCGCCAGTCTCGGGGAGTTTCACTTGATCCATAGCAACACACCTGTCCTCATTGCAGGCGGGCAATTTACTTATCGTGGTGAACCTGCCGCTTGTCCGCCTCCCATCGAACTATGCGCGATTGCGGCCCGCACAGCGCTTTACAATTTGGACTTGGACGAAAATATTCTCACCTCGATTGATGGTTTGGCTGTTGTTGGCTTTACAATTGATGCAGGCGGTAATCTCGACAAGCTGCCAATCAAGCGCGCCAAAAATCCGCCCAATGCACTCGCTAAAACTTTGGGTGCTGACCCATCATGGCGCACCTATACCCATGTTGGCGGAAACACGCCCCAAGCGCTGGTGAACGAGGCTGCACAACGCATCGCCGAAGGCAAAAACAAGCTCGTGTTGTTAGTCGGTGCTGAGTTCCTTGGATCGTTGATGAAGCAAGTTCAAGGCGGTCACCTTGACGCCTTAAAAGCACATGACATTGATGACGCCGAGGCTCCAGCCATGTTCGGCGATGGCAGGCCCGGTTGTTCGGCGGTTGAAGCGGCTCATGGGTTGGAGTTTCCATCCAACGTCTATCCGATGTTTGAAAACGCTTATCGCGCCAGTCAGGGTCAGGACTTGCCGACGCATACGCGATCAATGGGTGAGTTGTTTGCGCCATTGTCAAAAGTAGCGTCAAGTAATCCTTACGCTTGGTTTCGCAAGGAACATAGCGTCGACGACCTCATCACTGTATCGCCACAAAACCGCATGGTCGGCTTTCCCTATCCCAAATACCTCAACGCCATCATCCAGGTCGACCAATCGGCGGGGGTCATTATGGCCAGTTATGAACACGCCAAATCACTGGGCATTGCTGACGAAAAAATGGTGTTCTTGCATGGCTGTGCCGATACAGTTGAAAAATGGAATATCCTCGACCGGGTGGACTATCACTCTAGCCCGGCGATGGCTGTCGGCATCCGCGAGGCTATGGAAATGGCGGGCAAAACCAGCGCCGACATGGACTTTTACGATCTCTATTCCTGCTTTCCTATCGCGGTAAGAATGGCCGCGCGTGAGCTTGGCTTAAGCGCTGACGATGCTTGCGGCCTGACCTTGACAGGCGGGCATCCCTATTTTGGTGGGCCAGGGAACAATTACACCATGCACGCCATTGTTGAAGCGTTCCACCGCTGTGTGCGTGAGCCTCGCACCTTTGGTTTTGTAAACGCCAACGGCTGGTTTTTGACCAAGCACGCCTTTGGTGTCTACTCCACCACCCCCACAATCGGCCCATGGCGTCGTCGACCTAAAGGCGAGTATCAATGCGAAATTGATGCCTTGGAAAGCCCCGTTGTCACCGACACACCCCAGGGCGTTGCAACGATTGAGGCCTACACCGTTGTGCACGGGCGTGAGGGGATGCGCATGGGCATTGTCATTGGTCGCGATTGTGCAGGGCACCGCTTTGTTGCCAACACGCCCAAAGGCGATATGGCAATGATGGCAGATCTTGAAGCGCACGAGGGCGTTGGCCGCACGGGACATGTGGAAAGTCGCAATGGTCGCAACGTCTTCACACTTGACCCAATCTGAACGCAAAAACTGAGCCGCGTTCAGCTACGGTTCAAGCGAACGATTCTAGAAAAAGGCCAGAGCAAGTGGAGGACCATCCCGTCCCTCGTGTCGTCCATTTGCTTGCGCCCGTCATGGGATGCAATCTTGGCCTCAGCTGCGCAAGCGTCTGGGGCCATTTTGCTTTTGGGTTAGGCTTGTTGGACCGTGCAGCGCCCGCTGCGCTCGGTTTCGACTGTAGTTCAGTTGAGCTCTCGATAGCTTGGAAAGCTCCGTCCCGTCCAAGAATGTGTCTGCATAAAACCCAGTCAACGCGCCGAATGGCTCTTTTACCTCGCGCACGTTCAAGGATACAAGCATCACGCACCACTATGCCCATCCAAGGATCAGCCAATATGACCAATCGCATCTGGGACAAGTCCCGCCTTCCCAGTCGCCACGTGACGCTTGGTCCTGCGCGCGCGCCACACCGGTCTTACTACTATGCGATGGGGTTAGGCACCAAAGAGATTGAGGCGCCGTTTGTGGGTGTGGCAAGCTGTTGGAACGAAAGCGCGCCGTGCAACACAACCTTGATGCGCCAAGGCCACGCTGTCAGCGAAGGCGTCAAGACGGCGGGCGCGACGCCGCGTGAGTTTTGCACAATCACCGTGACAGACGGCATCGCGATGGGCCATGAGGGTATGCGGTCCTCGCTCGTGTCGCGTGAAGTGATCGCTGACAGTGTTGAGCTATCGATGCGCGGGCATTCCTATGACGCTTTGGTCGGCGTGGCTGGCTGCGATAAAAGTCTGCCCGGAATGATGATGGCGATGTTGCGCCTCAATGTGCCCTCGGT
>JAYSRI010000217.1:0-1668 GCA_043721175.1 Alphaproteobacteria bacterium | reverse complement strand
ATATGCCGCCTGTAAGTGCCTTTATTGATAAGATCGCCCACGGTGATATTGGTCGCTTGGTGATGCTGGCAATTAGAGAGCATCGATTTCCATTTTTGCCAAAAGTAGGTGACTGGAACCGATTCAACGTTAACACGGGTGGTACTATGGTGGAGAAGTGCTGTCACTTCTTCGACCTTATGCGCGTCATCGCAGCTTCAGAGCCGGTTCGCATCTATTGCTCTGGCGGCATGGACGTAAACCACCAAGACGAGCGGTTTAACGGCAGGAAACCCGACATCATCGACAATTCATATACAGTGGTTGATTTCGCCAACGGCACTCGTGCTCATTTGGACCTCTGCATGTTTGCCGAAGGCGCGCACAATCAAGAAGAAATTGTGGCTGTAGGGGACAGAGCGAAATTGGAAGTGCTTATCCCTGACGGGGATTTAATTCAGTCGCCGCGAGTTCCCTGGGGTGCCGTCAAGCCGATCACACGAACACACATTGAAACACCGGCGGAAGCGCTGGCAGCTGGCCATCACCATGGCGCCACGTACTTCCAACAAAAGGCGTTTTTCCAAGCGGTGCGCGGTGAGGGCCCGGTTGTCGTCACTGCCGAAGACGGACTGCGCGCAGTCGCGATGGGCCTCGCCGCCGAAATCAGCGCGCGCGAGCATCGTGTCGTTGCCCTTGCTGAATTGGGGATTTGACGAAACCGCCTAAAAAGTGACAGTTGTGCGAACACTCGGAATCTGAGCCGGCGCTAAAACTCTAGTGGGGCGGCATCAGTTCTAATGAGCGGCTTGCTAAGCCGAACCAAAAATAAGTGCTGCGGCACATGAGGGGAACGACAATGCTATTTCATAAAAACGCGTCCGCGCGCCGCGCGCTGCTGTTATCGTCTACTGCAGGCTTGCTGATCTTCTCTTCAGCCGCTGCATTGGCTCAGGAGGCTGCAACTCAAACAGGCGTTGAGCAGATCGTTGTAACAGCGCAACGCACCCCTCAGCTCCTAAAAGACGTCCCAGTCGCGGTGTCCGTAGTTTCGGGTGCAGACCTCGCGCGCGCGCAAGTTTACGGCTCTGAATCACTTGTAAAGCTTGTACCGTCGCTGACCTTCCGAAAAGGCACGACGAACGTAAACTCAGCGATCAACATTCGCGGCATTGGAACCATTTCGTTCTCCGCAGGCAGTGAACCAAGTGTCTCAATGGTTGTCGATGGCGTCGTGTATGCACGCTCCGGTCAAGCCTTCTTTGAGTTCTTGGATGTGTCGCGCATTGAAGTTTTGCGCGGCCCGCAAGGCACCCTTTTCGGCAAAAATGCATCCGGCGGTGTTGTTAGCGTCACGACTAAACGTCCTGCAGCACAACTCGGCGCAAAGCTTGAAGCCTCTTACTTCGATGGCAATGAGGTCCGCTTAAGCGCCACAGTAGAAGGCCCGACCTCAGAAAATACCCGTGGCTCTCTTACCGTTGTCCGCGGCAGCTATGATGGCAACATTACCAACGTGTTCAATAACACAAAGGTCAATGGCTATGACAATGTCGGCGTTCGCGGAAAATATGAATGGACGCCCACCGAGAAGTTTAGCCTGACATTGATTGCTGATTATGTGAACTCGGCCAATAATTGCTGCGCTGACGTTATTGGAAAAGTCGTCCCGAGCGCGTTCAATACAAA
>JAYSRI010000216.1:0-1671 GCA_043721175.1 Alphaproteobacteria bacterium | reverse complement strand
GCTTCTTCTAAACTATCGCCTGTTGCTTTGAAGCTGATTGGCCAAAAGCCTAGATCAGCCTTGACAGGGCGCTCAGACAGGCCCTTGACCGTGACAGTCCGGAAGCCCAAACGAGAATGTACAAGTGATTGTCCAGCTGAAAATCCAGCAAAAGCAATCCCTAACGCCAAGATGCTTGCGCCAATGATAGTTGTTCTTTCAGTCATGATGCTCTCCACACGCCCCAAACACGTTCTTTGTGCCCACCACAGGTTACAAGCCAACAATGTGTTTGGAATTGGGCGGAAATTTAGATTGTTGGCGAATGTTCGCGCAAAACTATGCGGTCTCTTTTGCGAGATTGCAAGGCGCGACTCTACAGGGACGCTAGTGTGTTTATGAGTTCGCTTTGGTTGCCTTTGTCGCTGGTTGCTGGGTTCCTGCAAATCATACGCAATGCGGCGCAGCGCGGCTTGTCCGACGAGGCGGGACCTTGGGGCGCGACCTTGGTTCGTTTCTTGTTTGGCCTCCCGTTTGCTTTGATTTTTTGTGCGCTAGCATTTGTGCTGGCACCACCGGTTGCGCCTCAGTTTGCGCTAAAAGTTATGTGGGTTTTGCCGCTTGGAGCTTTTGCACAAGTGTGTGCAACGGCTGCCTTGTTGGCATCAATGCGGGCGTCAAGTTTCGCTTTGGGGTCGACATTTCAACACATGAGTTTGCCACTTGCCGCATTATTTGGTGCGTTTTTTTTGGGTGATGATCTGAGCCTTTGGAGTTGGCTAGGGATCGGTATCGCCACGCTGGGTTTGCTCATTGCCTCTTGGCCTCAAGGTGGTTTTTCAGCAGGATTATCAGGCGGAGCAGGGGCGTTTGAAGCTGGCCTTTATGGACTATTATCGGGGGCCTGCTTCGCGATTTCTGCCAATGCGTTTCGCGCCTGCGGCAATGCGATTGATCCTGCATCGCCAATCTTTTCGTCGTCCTTGACCTTGGTGGGCGCACAGCTTCTGCAAAGTCTTGGTCTTGGCGGCGTGCTTTGGATCGTTGATCGACCTCGCATTTTCGCGCTCTTCAAAGACTGGAAGGCGTCATTGGTGGCGGGCTTTACTGGTGCAGCAGCGTCGGCGTGTTGGTTCTTGGCATTGACGTTGGCACCTGCAGCGCTCGTGCGCGCCGTCAACGCGTTGGTGGAGGCACCTATGGCAACCCTGATGGGATGGATTAAGTTCAAGGAAAGCATCGACTTGCGCCGTGGTTTAGGTGCCGTCGCAATTGTTGTAGGCGTTTTGATCAGCGCGCTTTTGCACTGAAGTTTGAACCCCATTCATTGATCTAACGCGCGGAGTTGTCCCAACTTGGGCGTGGCGCATTTTGAGTTGGCACACTTGGCGCCTTGCGAGCAATTGTCACCGGCGGCGTTGCCGGAGCAACCCCGGCATTCTGGCGCGGTTGACTGGCAGGTGGAAGCGCCTCAGCGACCTTGGGTGCTGGCCGATAGCGTGCACCAAGGGCCCGCGCAACCATGTAGCCTTCTTTCGCAAGGCCAGCTTCTTGGGTGCGTGCATCGGTTGGACAAACGCTGGCGCCACGACCATAGGCTTGGAAGCCACTATTAAACGCATCCACTAAAGGGTCGCGTAAGTCGCCATTTCCAGGTGCTTCAAGGTCCAACAAGGTGGCCATCCGCGAGCG
>JAYSRI010000215.1:0-11149 GCA_043721175.1 Alphaproteobacteria bacterium | reverse complement strand
GTTTTGAAAGTGCTCGTTGGCCTGCGCGATGGTCGCGGTGAGATTGACGATATTGACAACCTTGGTAACCGCCGCGTGCGTTCTGTTGGTGAGTTGATGGAGAACCAATACCGCGTTGGTCTGCTGCGCATGGAGCGTGCGATCAAAGAGCGGATGGGCTCAATCGACATCGACACTGTGATGCCCCACGATCTGATCAACGCTAAGCCAGCTGCTGCTGCTGTGCGTGAGTTCTTTGGTTCGTCCCAATTGTCCCAGTTCATGGACCAAACCAATCCGTTGTCGGAAATCACTCACAAGCGTCGTCTATCGGCACTTGGACCTGGTGGTTTGACACGTGAGCGCGCAGGCTTTGAAGTCCGCGACGTTCACCCGACCCATTATGGCCGTATCTGCCCTATTGAGACGCCAGAAGGCCCGAATATTGGCCTGATCAACTCACTGGCGACATTCGCGCGCGTCAATAAATATGGCTTCATCGAAAGCCCATATCGCCGTGTGATCGAAGGCAAGATGCAAGAAGAGGTGATTTATCTTTCTGCCGTCGAAGAAGCCAAATATGCGATTGCCCAAGCAAACTCGCCTGTTGATGCTACTGGATACATCACCGAGGAATTGGTGGAAGCACGTCAAAATGGTGATGCGATGTTGCTGCACCGCGATCAGATCGAGTTCATCGATGTGTCGCCAAAGCAAGTTGTGTCGGTTGCGGCTGCACTCATCCCGTTCTTGGAAAACGACGATGCGAACCGCGCTTTGATGGGTTCTAACATGCAACGTCAAGCCGTGCCTTTGGTGAAAGCCGAAGCGCCACTGGTTGGTACCGGCATGGAAGCCGTCGTGGCCCGCGATTCTGGGGCCACAATTGTGGCGAAACGCACAGGTATTGTTGAGCAGATCGACGGTACACGTATCGTTGTGCGGGCAACTGCAGAAACCGATCCAACAAAGCCAGGTGTGGACATTTTCCGCCTGACCAAATTCCAACGTTCTAACCAGAATACCTGCATTAACCAGCGTCCGCTGGTGCGTGTTGGTGATATTGTCCATGAAGGCGATATCATTGCTGACGGTCCGTCAACGGATTTGGGTGAATTGGCTTTGGGCCGTAACGTGCTTGTCGCGTTTATGCCTTGGAATGGCTACAACTTCGAGGATTCGATCCTGATCTCAGAGCGTATTGTGCGCGATGACGTGTTCACGTCGATCCATTTGGAAGAGTTTGAAGTCGCCGCGCGTGATACCAAATTGGGTCCAGAGGAAATCACACGTGATATTCCAAACGTCGGCGAAGAAAGCCTGCGTAACTTGGACGAAGCGGGCATCGTTGCCATTGGTGCAGAAGTGAACCCTGGCGACATCCTTGTCGGCAAAGTCACGCCAAAAGGCGAGACACCTATGACACCAGAAGAGAAGCTCCTACGGGCGATCTTCGGCGAAAAGGCTTCTGACGTTCGTGACACGTCGTTGAAGGTCCCACCGGGCGTTCAAGGGACCGTCGTGGAAGTGCGGGTATTTAACCGTCATGGTGTCGACAAAGACCAACGCGCGATGCAAATCGAGCGGGAAGAAATTGAACGCCTTGCCAAAGACCGCGACGATGAGTTGGCGATCCTTGAGCGCAACATCTACGGCCGTATGAAGGAATTGATGCTGGGCAAAGAGGGGCTTTCTGGTCCTAAGGGCTTCGCAAAAGGCATTGTCACAGAAGACGTGCTGGCCGACTTCTCAAAGGGTCAATGGTGGCAAATTGCGATTGCTGACGAAGCGGCAATGGGCGAAATCGAAGCGATCCAAAAGCTGTTTCAAGACGCCAAGCGTTCACTGGACGCGCGCTTTGAAGACAAGGTTGAAAAGCTGCGTCGTGGTGATGAATTGCCCCCTGGCGTCATGAAGGTTGTCAAAGTGTTCGTGGCGGTGAAGCGCAAGCTGCAACCTGGCGACAAGATGGCGGGCCGTCACGGCAACAAAGGCGTTATCTCGCGCATCACACCTATCGAGGACATGCCGTTCTTGGAAGATGGGACGCACGTGGATATCGTGTTGAACCCGTTGGGCGTGCCGTCGCGGATGAACGTGGGTCAAATACTTGAAACCCATTTGGGCTGGGCGTGCGCTGGTCTTGGCAAGCAAGTCAAGGAAGCGTTGGAAGCCTATGAGCGGGCAGGGGACAAACAACGCTTTGTCGATTGCCTGACTGATATCTATGGCCCAGACGAAGAATTGCCGACCAGCGAAGAGGACCTTAAAATCCTTGGTCGCAATCTGTCTTTCGGTGTCCCAATCGCCACCCCAGTGTTTGATGGTGCGCGCGAGAGCGACATTCGTCATCTGTTGAAAAAGACTGGCAATGACGAGACTGGCCAGAGCACATTGTATGATGGTCGTACCGGTGAAGCCTTCAAACGTAAGGTGACAGTGGGCTATATTTACATGCTCAAGCTACATCACTTGGTGGACGACAAAATCCACGCGCGTTCGATTGGCCCCTATTCGCTTGTTACTCAGCAGCCACTTGGTGGTAAGGCGCAATTTGGTGGTCAGCGCTTCGGGGAAATGGAAGTCTGGGCGCTGGAAGCCTACGGCGCGGCTTACACGTTGCAGGAAATGCTCACGGTTAAGTCCGATGACGTTGCCGGACGGACCAAAGTGTATGAGAGCATCGTTCGCGGGGACGATACATTTGAAGTGGGTATCCCTGAATCGTTCAACGTTTTGATCAAGGAAATGCGTTCCTTGGGCCTCAATGTTGAACTGGTCGAAGGCATGGGTGCAGCGGTCGGTGACGGCGCTGGCGGTCAACTTCCACCAAAGAAATAATGTAATTTTGAACTGATTTGCGGGGTGTGCTGTGCACGCTCCGCTTGCGTCCTCGGACGAGGACAGGAGATAGGGTTCCATGAATCAAGACGTCATGAACATCTTTGGCCCACAAGCCATCGCACCACAATTTGATAATATCCGCATTGCCCTCGCCAGCCCTGATCAAATCAAAAGCTGGTCGTATGGTGAGGTGAAAAAGCCTGAGACGATTAACTACCGCACGTTCAAACCAGAACGCGATGGTCTTTTCTGTGCGCGGATCTTTGGTCCTATCAAGGATTATGAGTGCCTGTGCGGTAAGTATAAGCGCATCAAATACAAAGGCGTAACCTGCGAAAAATGCGGCGTGGAAGTCACCCTTCAGCGCGTTCGCCGTGAGCGGATGGGCCACATTGAGTTGGCGGCACCTGTTGCGCACATTTGGTTCTTGAAGTCCTTGCCATCGCGTATTTCGTTGATGCTGGATATGGCCTTGAAGGACGTTGAAAAGGTTCTTTATTTTGAGCGCCACATTGTCATTGAGCCTGGCATCACGCCGTTCACAGAACGTCAGTTGATCGACGAGAATGAGCTTTATGAAGCCCAAGATACTTATGGCGAAGACAGCTTCACCGTGGGCATTGGTGCAGAAGCCGTTCGCACCATGCTGGAAAGCATTGATTTGCTCGAAACAGCCAAGCAAATCCGGATCGACATCTCCGAGTGCACGACTGAGCTGAAACCAAAGAAGCTCGCCAAGCGCTTGAAGCTGATCGAAGCCTTCATCAACTCGGGCAACCGCCCAGAGTGGATGATCATGACCAATGTGCCAGTGATCCCACCTGAATTGCGCCCGCTGGTGCCTTTGGATGGTGGTCGCTTTGCGACGTCAGATTTGAACGATCTGTATCGCCGCGTCATCAACCGCAACAACCGCTTGAAGCGTCTGATTGAGCTGCGTGCGCCAGACATCATCGTGCGCAACGAAAAGCGCATGTTGCAAGAATCCGTGGATGCGCTGTTCGACAACGGTCGTCGTGGCCGTGTCATCACTGGCGCCAACAAGCGTCCGTTGAAGTCCCTTGCCGATATGTTGAAGGGCAAGCAAGGCCGCTTCCGTCAAAACTTGCTCGGAAAGCGCGTCGATTATTCGGGTCGTTCGGTCATCACCGTGGGTCCGGAACTGAAGTTGCACGAATGCGGTTTGCCAAAAAAGATGGCGCTAGAGCTGTTCAAGCCGTTCATCTACCAGCGCTTGGAAGCCAAAGGCCTGTCCAGCACTGTCAAGCAATCCAAGAAATTGGTCGAAAAAGAGCGTCCTGAAGTTTGGGATATCTTGGATGAAGTCATCCGCGAGCATCCCGTGATGCTCAACCGCGCACCAACGCTTCACCGTTTGGGCATCCAAGCGTTTGAACCTAAGTTGATCGAAGGCAAGGCGATCCAGCTTCACCCGCTGGTGTGTACCGCATTCAACGCCGACTTTGACGGCGACCAAATGGCGGTTCACGTACCATTGTCCATCGAAGCGCAACTTGAAGCGCGCGTGCTTATGATGTCGACCAACAACATCTTGTCGCCAGCCAGCGGCAAGCCAATCATCGTGCCAAGCCAAGATATCGTCTTGGGTCTTTACTTCATCTCCATCGAAAAAGATGGCGAAATCGGTGAAGGCAAAGCGTTCCGTGACCTTGGTGAAATCGAGGCCGCCCTTGATGCTGATGTCATCACGATGCACTCCAAGATCAAGGCCCGCTATGTCGGTGTTGATAGTGAAGGCAAGCCACAAACCCACACCATCGCAACGACTCCCGGTCGTTATATGATTGCAGACTTGTTGCCACGTCATCCAAAGTTGCCGCCAACAGTTGTCAACAAGCTGATGACCAAGAAGGAAGTATCAGGCCTGATCGATCAAGTTTACCGCTTCTGCGGTCAAAAAGCGACGGTGATTTTCGCCGACCGCATGATGGCCTTGGGTTTCAAGGAAGCCTGCAAAGCGGGTATTTCGTTTGGTATGGCCGACATGGTTGTGCCGCCACAAAAAGAAGCCATGGTCGACGAGACCCGCAAGAGTGTCGAAGAATACGAGCAACAATATTCCGACGGTTTGATCACCAAGGGCGAAAAGTACAACAAGGTCGTTGATGCTTGGTCTAAATGTACAGACCGCATGGCTGACGCCATGATGGAAGAAGTTGCCAAGATGCGTCCGGGCCGCGACGGCAAAACGCTGGAAATGAACTCCGTCTACATGATGGCTCATTCTGGCGCTCGTGGTTCCAAGAACCAGATGAAGCAATTGGCCGGTATGCGCGGTCTGATGGCCAAACCTTCGGGCGAGATCATCGAAACGCCGATCATCTCGAACTTCAAAGAAGGTTTGACGGTTCTTGAATACTTCAACTCAACCCACGGGGCGCGTAAGGGCCTTGCGGATACGGCGTTGAAGACAGCAAACTCGGGCTATCTGACACGTCGCTTGGTCGACGTTGCGCAAGATTGCATCATCACCGAAGAAGATTGCGGCACGTCACTGGGCGTTGAGTTGCGCGCAGTAATGGAAGGCGCAGACATTATTGTCACCCTAGAAGAGCGCATTTTAGGTCGTACTTTAGCGCGTGATGCGGTTGATCCGACAACAGGCTTGGTTATTTATCCGCAAGATACTTATGTGGACGAAGACATTGCTGCGGCGATTGAGAAAGCTGGCGTTCAAACCATCAAGGTTCGTTCCCCGCTGACTTGCGAAACCCGTAACGGTGTATGCGCAACTTGCTATGGCCGGGATTTGGCACGTGGTACGCGCGTCAATCACGGCGAAGCGGTTGGCGTTATCGCAGCCCAATCTATTGGAGAACCTGGCACACAGCTAACGATGCGGACCTTCCATATCGGCGGCGCTGCACAGGTTGCAAACGACAACTCAATGGATGCTGGTATCGACGGAACGATTAAGTTTTCCAATCGCGCCACCGTTAAACGCGAGGATGGCGATTTGGTTTGCCTCAGCCGTAGCATGATCATTGCTGTGTTTGATGGCGAGGGCAAAGAGCGTCAAAGCTTCAAGTTGCCATTTGGTGCCCGCGTTCGTGTTGAGGATAAAAAGAAGGTTGAGCGCGGTCAGCGCTTGGCCGACTGGGACCAGTTTGCGACACCAATCATCACCGAAGTGGGGGGTATGGTGCGCTTGCAAGACCTTGTTGACGGCATTTCTGCCCGCGATGAGCTTGATGACGCAACGGGCATTAGCTCCAAGCGTGTTATCGACTGGCGTGGTGGGTCCAAGACTTATGCAGACTTGAAGCCATCGGTCGCTTTGCTCGACAAAGAAGGCAATATCGTCAAACAAGCCAATGGTGCGGATGCGGTGTATACTTTGCCAATCGACGCGATCTTGTCGGTTGTTGATGGCGAAGAAATCGGACCCGGCGCTACCTTGTCACGTGTGACAACAGGTGGCGCTAAAACCCGCGATATCACAGGTGGTCTGCCGCGCGTTGCTGAATTGTTTGAAGCGCGTCGTCCTAAGGATCATGCGATCATTGCCGAAATCGACGGTCGCGTTGAGTTTGGTAAGGACTACAAGAACAAGCGCAAAGTGCTGATTGTTCCTGATGACGAGACGCAGGAAAGCGCGACTTACCTGATTGCCAAAGGCAAGCATTTGACGGTCCAAGATGGTGACCGGATCATGCGCGGCGAATATCTGTTGGACGGTAACCCCGCCCCGCAAGACATCCTCGCGGTTTTGGGCATTGAGGCATTGGCCGAGTATCTCGTTGAAGAAGTCCAGAAGGTTTACCGTCTCCAAGGCGTGGGCATTAATGACAAACACATCGAGACCATCGTGCGCCAAATGCTGCAAAAGGTTGAAGTGACTGATCCCGGCGATACGGACATGATCAAGGGCGATGCGATTGATGAAATCGACTTGCTCGACGAAAATGCTCGCATGAAGGAATTGGGCCTAAAAGAAGCGACAGCAATGCCGGTTCTATTGGGTATCACCAAAGCCAGCTTGCAAACGCGTTCGTTCATCTCCGCTGCGTCGTTCCAGGAAACCACCCGCGTCCTCACAGATGCTGCGGTTAACGGGAAGCACGACACGCTGGAAGGCCTCAAAGAAAACGTTATCGTCGGGCGCTTGATCCCCGCTGGTACAGGTGGCGCGCTACGTCGCTTGAAAGCCATCGCGGCACATCAAGATGCCGAAGCGGCAATCGAAGTGGAAACCGCGATGGAGCCATTGCCGACAGAAGTTGCTGGCATGGACGTTGTGGACTTTGGCGTCGAATAAGATTTTTAAGGGCTAAATTGAAAAGGCCTCGGAGTGATCCGAGGCCTTTTTAGTTGGAGCGCGACTTACCAAAGTCGCTCTATGGGAAGTCGCAATTGCGCAATGTTTTAGGCCGAGTTGAAGGGCGACCTTGGTAAGTCGCGGTCCGCCTGCGCGCTCCCTCATGAACTAACGACGGCAGAGCACGTCTTCGAGATTGCCGTTGCGATCTTGACCTGAATAGACCGCCGAGCGATTGCCTTGTGCGCGGCAAAAATCGTCAGCTGAGACGTTGTTGCGGCCGTAGCCACCGTCACTATTGATCGAGCCTGGGTAAAACACCGTTGATTGGCCGCGTGTAGCTTGACCGTTATAGCGAGGGGGCGTGTTGTTTCCCCAGCCACCGCCATTATTGCCCCAGCCGCCGCCATTGCCGCCGCCGTATCCGCCCCCACCATAACCACCACCGTTATTGCGGCCATCGCCCATATAGCGGACCGAGGAAATGCGACCACGGAAACTCTCGAGGTTTGGAACTTCGTCAGAATAGATGCGGCAACGCGAGCTATAATTGGCGTCCAAGCACACTTGCCATTCGCCGCGTGCAATGAGGCTGCCGGCGGCTTCATCAAAATTTATGGTTCGCAAATCAGCGATGTCGTTTGTGATTACAACGCTTTGTTCGCGGTAGTCGACACCGGTGAAAAGCGTTAAAGACGCACCGCCGCCGCGCCGTTGTGCTTGGGCAGGTGCGACTGCTGCCAGAGTTGCAACTGCAACCATCGCGGTGAGAATGATTTTCTTGTTCATCATACAACTCCTAGAGCCACCTCCTGTTTTCAATTCAGGAGCGTTGATTTGAAACTACCGCTTGCCAAATGAACGAGATGTGAGGGCAATGTTTATCTTCGTTCATATTGGATAACTCATTCAATATCCCTGCGCGGCACCATCAGTACGGCTTTCAGTCGCCGCTTGATATACCCCCGAGACGGGATCGCGGACGATGGCTTGATAGCCGCCAAACCCGCCATCACCACTGCCCAACGTCCAGCCTTTGGCGCGCAGGCCATCGCGGGTGGCTTCGGGAAAACCGCTCTCTAGCACGACTTGCCCGAGTCCTGGCGCGCAGCCGCCTTCGGGTTCACAGCCACCTTCGTGGCGCCAGCGCGGCATATCGCCAGCAGACTGTGCATCCAAGCCATAGTCAATGATATTGACTACGATTTGGGTTTGGCCTTGCGGTTGCATGCCGCCACCCATCACGCCAAATGCCATGAAAGCGGCGTTATCCTTGGTGACAAAACCCGGAATAATGGTGTGAAACGGGCGCTTGCCAGGTGCATAGACATTGACGCTATTGGCATCCAGCGAGAACGCCTCGCCGCGATTTTGAAACATAAACCCAAGACCATCAGGCACAAGACCAGAACCCATGCCGCGATAATTGGATTGAATGAGCGCCACCATCATGCCGCTTGAATCTGCGGTCACAAGAAACGTGGTATCGCCGCGCTCAAATTGTAGCGGATCGCCAGCGCTGACTTCAACACTGGCTCTTGCCGGATCGATACGACTTGCCCGCGCTGCCAGATAGCGCTGGGATATCAGTTGAGCTGTCGGGATTTGGCCAAAAGCTGGGTCGGCCAGGAAACGCGCCCGATCTTCAAACGCGAGGCGTTTTGCCTCAATTTGCAAATGCAAACTTTTCGCACTGCCAAGGCCCGCCGACCGCATATCAAAATTGTTCAAAATCCCCAACATTTGAAGCGTGGTGACGCCTTGGCTGTTGGGCGGTAGCTGCCAGACATCATAGCCACGATAATTGACCGAAATCGGGTCTACCCACTCACTGCGATGGGCTGCCAAGTCACTGGCGCGCAAAGGACCGCCAATGCGGCGCATGTAGCTGTCAATTGTCGTCGCGATTGGACCTTTGTAATAGGCATCCCGACCACCCCGCGCGATTAAACTCAAGGTGCGGGCAAGGTCGGGATTGGCAAACATCTGGCCCGCCCGAGGCGCGCCGTTTGCAAAGTAGGTCGCCCGTGCATTGGCAAACTCTTCGACCTCCCCAGCACGCGCGCGTTCTTCTAGGCGGACAAGATTACGCCCAAAATAATGTGCGATCACCGGCGGAATCGGGGCACCTGTGCGCGCATAGCTGATGGCGGGTGCCAAGTTTTGTGCCATTGTCAACTTGCCGAACCGACCGTGCAGCGCATACCAAGCATCAACGGCACCTGGAACTGTAACGGTCAAAGAGCCGAAAGAAGGGCGCCGACCCGCCCTACCAGTATTGATCGCCGCCTCGCGTGCTCGTCTGTTTTCGAGGCTCATACCCATTGGCGCGCGGCCCGATCCGTTGATGCCGTATAGTTTTTTGGTAACCGGATCCCAAACAAGCGCGAATAGGTCGCCGCCTATCCCGTTGCCTGTCGGCTCGAGGAAGCCCAGTGCGGCGTTGGCAGCAATCGCGGCATCAACGGCACTTCCACCGCGCTTGAGCGTGTCAATGGCAACTTGTGTGGCGAGGGGGTGAGCCGTGGCGGCGGCACCATTGCGGGCGTAGATGGGGCTGCGTGTTGCAAAAGCTGGCCCTGCGATGCGCTCACCATTGTTGAAAGCAGAGGTGGCGGTTTGCGTTGTGGTTTGAGCAAGCCCCACACTCGGGGCTAATGCTACAGCAAAACTGATGCTGATCGCTATAAAACTGCGCGCGAATTGTTGTAAAACGCCGATCATCGTCGCCCCCTTTATTTGTTATTGCAGCCAACTTAGTCGGTCTTGCCCTTGGCGGGAAGAAAAAGTTGTTTCCTGCACTGACATCTAGAATCGCAGGTTTCAGACTTGGAAATTCGGCACGTCATAGCGACCGTTCGGCACCTAATAAGAAGCATGACGATGACTTGTTCAGTTGTGAATCCGCCTGCAAGGCTTCAATTGGGTATCAAGGCAAGCTACTGGGATGGTCGCTGTGCGATAGTGCGCGGCACCTGATAAAGTCGAGGACGCGACGTGGACAAAGTTGGAGGTATTGACGCTGGGGGCACTTCATGGCGGTGTTCGGTCTATCAAGGCCATGATACTCCTCTCGCTCGGACGTCTTTTCCGACAACAATGCCAGATGAAACCCTCAGCCGAGCGATTGCATTTTTTACAGAGCAAGCAGGGCTCGGCCACGGCGTCCAAACCATCGGCGTGGCTTGTTTTGGGCCACTTGGGGTTAATAAAGCGAAGGCAAACTGGGGCCATATTCTAACGACCACGAAGCCGGGCTGGTCAAACACCGATGTAGCTGGTCGCTTGGCGCGCGGCACAGGGTGCGTCATCGCTTTGGAAACAGACGTCACCGCTGCGGCGTTTGCCGAGCGGGCCTGGGGAGCAGGGCAGGGGCTGGACGATGTTGCCTATGTGACTATTGGCACGGGCATAGGAGCTGGAATAATTGTGGACGGTCGGCCAATTCGAGGGGCGCTGCATCCAGAAGCAGGTCACATGCGTGTGCCACGTCACCGCGATGACGTGAATTTTAAGGGTGTGTGTTCATTTCACGGGGACTGCATCGAAGGCCTAGCCTCTGCGCCTGCACTGAGAGAACGTTGGGGAATGGACGCTGCCGATATTCCAGATGACCATATCGCTTGGGACATAGAGGCCCACTATCTGGCACATTTGGCCGTCAATCTTGTGCTAACAACGGCGGTCAGCCGCGTCATATTTGGCGGTGGTGTCTGTGCCAGACCGGGGTTAGTTGCGAAAGTGGCCGTGAAAGCAAAAGCATTGTTGGGGCCTTACGGAACTGCAGGAGAGGGCGGAGCAGGCTTTGATGTTACCGCGGCCGGATTGGGTCTGGATGCAGGATTGATCGGCGCGATTTGGCTTGCATACAATGTAAATTAAATGGCGCGTATCGCGACTTACCAAAGTCGCCAGAGCGCGGACAAACCTGTTTGCCCAAATTTGGGCGATGGGAGCGCGCCATACCAATGCCGCTTTTCGCCAAGCAGCGGCATTGGTATGCTGCGCTCCACGTACATTAGGCTTTTATCGGTCTTTTCTAAAGCT
>JAYSRI010000214.1:0-11150 GCA_043721175.1 Alphaproteobacteria bacterium | reverse complement strand
ATCTGATTTGTTTGTACTCATACCCCTATCAAGGCGCAATCATGGCAATCCGCAAGGGGAGCGGGGTTACATTTCAGTCAGACTGGGTATTTCCTCATGACTTTTGATTTGCTGCGAAGTCGCGGCGCTTCTACAGGCCGAACACCCCCCGTTTCCTGCAAAAGCCTGAGACTTGCAACCGATATGCCTTCCCTGCTTTGTGGTTTTGCAAAGCTGTCCTATGGGGTATGTTTATGGCACATTTTTCAATGCAGTTTGGTCGCACCCAACCGGGGCAGACCTATAAAGAGCGCCCGAGCGTTTATGGCCTATGCACTCGCAATGACGATAAAGTCGCACTGGTGCGGATCGGCGCCGAGCACCCATACAAATACGATTTACCGGGCGGCGGGGTTGAAAGTGGAGAAAGCGACGCTGAAGCTGTCATACGCGAGTTTGACGAGGAAACCGGACTGACAGTTTGGCCGTCACGTCAATTGGGTCGAGCGGGGCAATTTTGGGTCAACCAAGATGTGCCGATGAATTCGCTGTGCACGTTTTTCGAAGTAGAACTAACCGCCACTGACGGACAACCAACAGAGCCCGATCACAAACTCATGTGGGTCGGGATAGACGAAGCACTGCGTAAAGTTCGCCACGATGCGCACGCTTGGGCGATCTTGCAGTGGGTGCGGGACAAAGAGTTTGGTGCACGGGGGCGTAGCTAGAGATGGCGATGGGGCTTTACGAACGATTTGTGTTGCCTCGCCTCATCGGTTGCGCTTGCGGGACCAAACCAATTGAACGACAGCGTGCCAAGATTGTCCCGTTAGCTTGCGGAGTTGTCGTCGACATGGGCTTTGGCTCTGGTACCAATCTGCCTCACTATAATGCGGCCAAAGTCACAAAAGTGATCGCCATCGAACCCAATCCGGCGATGTTAGCGCGCGGGCGTGATGGGTGGCGCAGCGATATTGTCGTGGAAGCTCATGTTGCCGGTGCCGAAGCAACAGGGCTCCCCGATGCGTGTGCCGATAGCGTAGTTTTCACTTTCGCTTTGTGCACAATTCCCGATGCAGCGGGAGCGCTCGCCGAGGCGCGTCGCTTGCTTAAGCCTGATGGACAATTGCTGTTTTGTGAGCACGGATTGGCACCCGACGCCGACGTCGCCAAAAGGCAACACATGATCGAGCCACTCTGGAAAATGCTAGCCGGTGGTTGTCACCTCACGCGCAATACCCAGACCATGCTGACCACAAGTGGCTTTGTTTGCGAGCAAGTTGACCAAATGTATTTGCCTGGCACACCTCGCTTTGCGGGCTATAATGTGTGGGGGATCGCACGCCCATGAATACACACCTTTCACCCCCGCTTCGCCCTCCATTCGCCAAGCGCCATTTGTTGCAGATAAGCGACCTTAATCGCCTTGAGGCGCTTGAACTTATTGAGCGGGCCGAAGCATTTTTACCCTTCACGCTGGCACGCGAAAAGAAGCTAACCACACTGAAGGGCCGCACGCTCGTCAATTTATTCTTCGAAAACTCGACCCGCACGCAAGCCAGCTTTGAGTTGGCGGGCAAACGCATGAGTGCTGATACCGTCAATATGTCGGTTAAAACATCATCGGTCGCCAAGGGTGAAACCCTGCTAGATACCGCAGCTACGCTCAACGCGATGGGACCAGACTTGTTGGTGGTGCGCCATGCCTCGTCTGGGGCAGCGCAGCTATTGGCACGTAAGGTTGGGTGTAGCGTAATTAATGCGGGCGATGGCAAGCATGAACATCCCACCCAAGCCTTGCTTGACGCCTTAACGATCAAGCGCTCGTTTGGTCATATCGAAGGGCTGAAAGTTGCCATTTGTGGCGACGTGTTGCATTCGCGCGTGGCGCGTTCCAATGTGATTCTGCTTTCGATGCTGGGCGCGCGCGTCCGCCTCGTCGCGCCCCCAACACTTATGCCCGCCGATGTGGATCGTTGGGGCTGCGAAATTTATCACGATATGAAAGAGGGGATAGCAGGGGCCGATATTGTGATGATGCTGCGCCTCCAGCTTGAACGCATGGACGGGGCGTTTGTGCCCTCGGCGCGCGAGTATTTTCGTTTTCACGGACTTGATCATGCGAAATTGAAACTCGCAGCCCCGCATGTGAAGGTCATGCATCCCGGGCCGATGAACCGTGGCATTGAGATTGATAGCGAAGTGGCTGACGATCCCCGTGTTTCATTGATTGTTGATCAAGTCGAGTCTGGCGTTGCCGTCCGCATGGCCGTGCTGGAGGCGCTGGCTAGTCATGGTGCCAATGATGGGGTCAATGATGGGGAGGACGATGATGTCTGAGACCCACCGCCTCACCCGCTTTATCAACGCCCGCCTTGTTGACCCGGCCAGCGGCTATGATGGGCCGGGCGAAGTATTAATGCAAAATGGCGTCATCCTAGAATCTGGCCCAACAGTTGGCGGCGATGATGCAGCGATTGTCGATTGCGATGGTCATGCGCTCATGCCGGGTATCATCGACTTGCACGTCTCGACAGGCGAACCCGGCGAGGAGCATCGCGAAACCCTCGCCAGTGCGGGTCGTGCCGCTGTGGCAGGAGGGATTACCACCATTGTTGTGCAGCCTGATACGACCCACGTCATAGATGACGCCGCGCTAATTGACTTTGTGACCCGCCGTGGTCGCGATCAATCGCCTGCGCGCGTGCTGGCTGCGGGTGCATTGACCAAAGGCCTCAAGGGTGACCGCATGGCCGAGATTGGCCTGATGGTGGAAGCCGGTGCCGTCATGTTCACCAATGGCGAGCACAGCGTTGCCAGCACGCGTGTGATGCAGCGCTGTTTGTCGTATGCCTCAGCCTTTGACGCGCTCATCTCATCGCGCCCACAAGACCCATGGTTAAGCGAAGGCGGCGTCATGAACCAAGGCGAACTGGCCTCGCGCTATGGTCTTGGGGGCATCCCCCATGCGGCTGAAACCATTGCGGCCGAGCGCGATATCCAATTGGTTGAACTGACTGGCGGCAAACTCTTACTAGACATGATTTCATGCGAAGGCACCATCGAACGGGTCGCACGCGCCAAGGCTCACGGACTTGATGTAACCGCATCTGTCAGTGTTCATCACTTAACCTTGAATGACAATGATGTCGGCGATTATCGAACTTTCGCCAAACTCTCGCCACCGCTGCGCCGCGAGGAAGATCGACTTGCGCTCATTGAAGGCATCAAGTCAGGCGTTATTGACGCGATTGTGTCAGGGCATGACCCAAGACCCGCCGAAGAAAAACGCTTGCCCTTTGATGAAGCGGCATTTGGTGCAAGTGCATTGGAAACGTTGCTGCCCGCTGCCCTGATCTTGTATCACAGCGGGGCGATTGAACTGATTGACCTCATCCGCGCGCTGACGCTTGGGCCCGCCCAAGTGCTGGGCTTACCGCAAGGCCGCATTGCGAAAAACGCACCCGCGGACCTTATTTTAGTCGACATTGGTTTTCCATTGCGCTTTGATGCCAGCCAAATGGTTTCAAAATCCAAGAACTCGCCCTTTGATGGTCGCACGCTACAAGGCAAAGTGCTTGGCACGTGGGTTGGTGGTGCTAAGGTGTTTGGGAGCGTAGATATCTAAAAGAGTGCGCAGCGAGCGCTGCGCGGTCCAAGTGAGTTTAGTCGGGAGAGAAAATTTGGACTACACACTCGCATTGATTGGCGGCTATTTATTTGGGTCCATTCCGTTTGGCTTGTTACTGACACGCGCAGCTGGTTTGGGCGATATTCGCAATGTTGGATCAGGTAATATTGGTGCCACCAACGTATTGCGTACCGGGCGCAAGGATATTGCGATTGCAACGCTGTTATTGGATGCTGGAAAGGCAGCCTTGGCGTTGTTTCTGGCGCGCCAGTTTCTGCATGGTTCTGAGATTGGTCTCGTCGCGGGTGCGTCGGCATTGTTAGGTCATTGTTTTCCAGTTTGGCTCAAGTTCAACGGCGGCAAAGGTGTAGCGACATTTTTTGGGACCTTATTGATCGGCATCTGGCCGGTTGGCGTGTTAGCTGGCCTTTTGTGGCTTGGAACTGCTTTCACCTTCCGTTTTTCTTCTCTTGGCGCTTTGGTGGCGGCATCAGCAGCGCCAGTCATCGCGCTTGTGTTCCACGTAGAGCCGATTGGCATTACGGCAATCGTTGCAATGTCTGCCATGGTCTGGTTCCGACACCGCGAGAACTTTGCCCGCTTAGTCAAAGGCGAGGAACCCAAGATTGGCGCTAAAAAAGAGTGAGCGCACCTGCCCTCCTGACTGACAAAGAGCGCCGTGATTGGGTCAGGCTCGCGCGCAGCGAAGGCGTCGGGCCCGTTACTTTCTTCGGGCTTTTGGCACGGTGTGGCAGTGCAACTGACGCCATCGCCGCACTACCTGACCTGATTGCCAAAGCAGGTCGACGCAATCTGAAGCTGGCGAGCGCTGCCCAAGCCGAAGACGAAATCGCCGCCACAATTGCCTATGGAGGACAGATTATTGCAGCGTGTGAGCCAAATTATTCCAAGGCATTATGTGCCATTACACCACCCCCACCGATCATTTCAGTTCATGGACATGCGGGCCTGCTGATGAAGCCAACGATTGGTATCGTCGGCGCGCGCAACGCCTCGGCTGCAGGTCTTCGGATTGCGCGAGAGTTTGCCGCAGGGCTTGGGCAAGCGGGTTATGTGATCGCTTCTGGCCTCGCGCGCGGTATTGATGGCGCGGCGCATTTGGCCAGCTTGGAACGCGGAACGATTGCCGTGCTGGCTGGCGGAATTGACCATATCTACCCGCCCGAACACGATAAACTGCACGCTCAAATCAGCGAGCGCGGGTTGATTGTCTCCGAAAGCCCGCTGCACGCCGCCGTTCATGCCCGCGACTTTCCCCGTCGGAACCGGATTATTTCGGGTCTGAGCCTTGGAGTTGTCATTGTTGAGGCTGAAGCACGGTCAGGATCATTGATCACTGCGCGCTTTGCCAGCGAACAGGGCCGAGAGGTGCTGGCGGTTCCAGGCTCACCCCTCGATCCCCGTGCAGCAGGCCCCAATGGCCTCATCAAGGATGGTGCACGGCTGGTGACGTGCGTTGAAGATATTGTAGACGCCCTCAAAGGAAGCTCTGGGTTGGCTGAGCGGGAATCCACTTATTTTGTGCATCAATCAGGCCCACTAAAGCTAGACAACGACCTCATCACGACTGTCGCCAAACTACTCTCACCTGTTGCGATGAGCTTGGAAGATATTGCCCGCGACACTGGCTTGCCGTGGCGCATGGTCGCTGCGATTGTTGTCGAGCTGGAGTTAAACGGGCAAGCAATTACCCAAGTCGGCGGTCTGGTGTCACGCCCAGTTTAAGCAGGCGATCATCGTTTTTGGCGCGCCGAGCCTCGGCAACGACAGCGCGTAAGCACGCCGACACGCCATCCAAGCCGACCTTTTGGCTCATGCGTTCAAGGTCTCCGGCAATACCGCGTATGTATTCAGCGATATCGACGGCTTCTGGTGCAGCATGGTTTGGTGATTGTAATAGCGTGTAATTGTCATTGGTTAACATAGCATACCTCTGGATCAATCGACGTAAAATTCCCCTTATGGTTGTATCAACTTGCGCAAATTAGTCAAGGGTGCAGTTCCGCAAACCAAATCCTTTACATCGCAATTTGCTCAAAGCCATTGACTTTGCCCCCGTTGCTAACCCACTTCCACACCAATGGCGGGCTCCAGAAAGCTCGCGCTCCCTTTTTTTGATCCGAGTCTCATGCACGTTGTCGTCGTAGAATCCCCCGCAAAAGCGAAAACTATCAACAAATACCTTGGCCCCAATTATGATGTTGTGGCGAGTTTTGGTCACGTGCGCGATCTTCCATCCAAGGATGGTTCAGTAAAGCCAGACGAAGACTTTGCCATGGTCTGGGAGGCCGACACCAAAGGTGCAGCCCGTATTCGCGACATTGCAGAACGGGTCAAAAAGGCTGATGGCTTAATCCTCGCGACCGACCCTGACCGCGAAGGCGAGGCGATATCTTGGCATTTGCTTGAAGCGCTCAAGGCCCGCAAAGTGCTCAAAGACAAAGACATTTCGCGTGTGACGTTCAACGCGATTACCAAAGAAGCAGTGCTCAAAGCAATGGCCGCGCCACGGCAAATTGATCAGGAGCTGGTCGATGCCTACTTAGCAAGGCGTGCGCTGGACTATCTCGTCGGCTTTAACCTGTCACCGGTTTTGTGGCGCAAGTTGCCTGGCGCAAGGTCTGCGGGACGGGTTCAATCGGTTGCGCTCCGCCTTGTTGTGCAACGCGAAATGGAGATCGATAAGTTCATCGCCCGCGAATATTGGACGGTAGCCGGACAAGGCAAAGCAGACGTCGGTGCCGCCTTCGAAGCGCGCCTTGTCACGCTCGACGGTAAGAAACTTGATAAGTTTGATTTGCCCGATGAAGCCACCGCGCGCTCTGCAGAATCTGCCGTCGTTGCTGGGCGCTATAGTGTCAACGCGGTGGAGGCCAAGCCACTCAAACGCTCCCCTGCCCCTCCCTTTACGACATCCACCTTGCAACAAGAAGCCAGTCGTAAGCTCGGCTTTAACGCGCAGCGCACCATGCAAGTGGCGCAAAAGCTGTATGAAGGCGTGGATATTGGCGGCGAAACAGTGGGCTTGATTACCTACATGAGAACCGATGGCGTTTCGATGGACCAATCGGCGATTATGCAATGTCGCGCCGTGATCGGAGAGCGGTTTGGTAGTGAGTACGTTCCTGAAAAGCCGCGCTACTACACCTCTAAAGCCAAAAACGCGCAGGAAGCGCACGAAGCCATCCGCCCAACTGATCCGCGCCGCCATCCATCCAAAATGCGCCTAGAAGGCGATATGGCGCGGCTGTATGACCTCGTGTGGAAGCGCGCTATTGCCAGCCAGATGGAGCAAGCCATTGTTGAGCGCACCACGATTGATCTGGTCGATGCCAATGGCCGTGCAGGACTGCGCGCCACAGGCCAAGTGATCTTGTTTGACGGCTTCTTCGCGCTTTATCAAGAAGGCCGCGATGACGAGGAAGACGAAGACGCGCGCCGCCTGCCCGCTTTAAAAGTCGGCGATAAGGTGACCGCAACAGACGTCAAAGCCACCCAGCATTTCACCGAACCACCACCGCGTTATTCTGAAGCGACCCTCGTTAAAAAAATGGAAGAATTGGGCATTGGTCGCCCCTCGACTTACGCGTCGGTCCTGACCGTGTTGCGTGACCGCGAATATGTGATGATGGACAAGAACCGCTTCATCCCCGAGGACAAGGGCCGTTTGGTCACCGCGTTCCTTGAGAATTTCTTCGCCAAATATGTCGAGTATGACTTTACCGCCGCGCTTGAGGAGCGCCTTGACCTAGTGTCGTCGGGCGATCTTGAATGGAAGGTGTTACTGCGCGACTTTTGGGTGGATTTCCATAAAGCCGTTGCGGATACCGGCGAGCTTCGCACCACCAACGTGTTGGATGCGATCAACGAAAGCCTAGGTCATCACATTTTTCCCGACAAAGGCGACGGCAAAGACCCGCGCGCTTGCCCGACATGTGCAGACGGGCGCTTATCGCTGAAAACCAGCAAATTTGGCGCATTCATTGGTTGCACCAACTACCCCGAATGCAAATTCACCAAGCAGCTTGGCAGCGCAGCCAATGGCTCGGAAGAAAGTGGCGATCGCACGCTAGGCCCTGATCCTGAAACAGGCTTGGAAGTCTCGCTCAAAGTTGGTCGCTTTGGGCCTTATGTGCAATTGGGCGAAGGCGAAAAGCCCAAGCGCTCTAGCTTGCCAAAGGGCTGGCAGGCTTCCGATATTGATCTGGAAGCGGCACTGAAACTTTTGTCTTTGCCGCGAACGATTGGCAACCATCCTGAAGATGGGGAGCCGATAACGGCCAACCTTGGCCGCTTTGGCCCTTATGTTCAGCACGGCAAAACCTATGCAAATGTGCCGACCATCGAAGATGTGTTCGAGATTGGCATCAACCGCGCCGTCACGGTCATTGCGGAAAAACGCGCTGGTGGTGGCCGCCCACAACGCGGTGTAGCGACGCCACCGTTGAAAGAGTTTTTGCCCACTGAGGAAGGCGGTGTGATCATTCGCGTGATGGCTGGCCGCTTTGGTCCTTATGTGACAGACGGCACCACCAATGCGACGATCACTAAGGGCATTGACCCTGCAAGCGTCACTTTAGAGATCGCGACAGACTTGATCGCGGCGCGGGTGGCAATTGTGGGTGTGGGCAAGAAAAAGCCAGTGCGTAAAACCGCTACTGCCACCAAGAAGGCACCCGCTAAGAAAGCGCCTGCTAAACAAGCGCCAACAACTGCCGCTAAGAAACCTGCAGCCAAGAAACCCGCCGCTAAAAAAGCGGCTCCAAAGAAAGCCGCTGCTGAATGAAACCAAAGCGCAAAGGCAATGGGATAAAGGGCGGCGCACCGCGCAAGATGCCCGCGAAAAAGACTCTTGGTTTGCCAGATAAGGCAACATTGCTGGCCTATCTCAACGGTGCAAAAGGGGCCATTGGTCATCGCGAAGTTGCCCTCGCCTTTGGTTTGAAAGGCGATGACCGCCGCGCAATGAAGGCGATGATTGCTGAACTGACGGCGGCAGGCGAGATTGCCAAGACGGGTCGCAAGGAAATCGCGAGCAAGACGGTGCCACCTGATGGCGGCGTGTTTCAGATTGTTGAGATTGACACCCACGGCGACCTCATCGCCCGCGCCTGTGGCCGTGACGATGACCTGTTTGGTCCTGCTGTCCGCGTGGCACCGGGCAAACCGCAGGTCCGTCATGAAGGCCCGCCACCTGGCGTCAATGACCGCTTCGTCGGCAAGGTCCGCACCGATTATGAGGGCGCATACGAAGTTCTGGTGATCAAGCGCATCGGCACCGCTGTCACCAAGGTGTTTGGTGTTTTCATTGCCGCCGACAAACAGCTTGCCAATGGCGGCTACGTTAAACCGTCCGACAAAAAGATGCGCTATGACCTGTTAATCGGGCCAGAGCATATGGGCAAAGCGCGCGCTGGCGATCTGGTCGCGGTCAAGCTGTTGCCTCACCGTGGCTACGGCCCCAAGCGGGGCGAGATCATTGAGATTTACGGCAATACCGAAGACCCCAAAGCCGCCTCCATCCTTGCAATTGCTGCGCACAATATCCCGATGGGTTTCAGCCCCGAAGAAGAAGCTCAAGCTGACGCTGCTATTGCCGCTCCCATGGGCGACCGCGAAGATTTGCGCGTGCTGCCCCTCCTGACCATCGACCCTGAAGACGCTCGCGATCATGATGATGCGGTCTATGCTGAGGCTCGCGAAGGCGGCGGGTTCAGAATCATCGTTGCGATTGCCGACGTCGCCCATTACGTCACGCCGGGCAGCCCCTTGGATGAAGGCGCGATCACACGCGGCAATAGCGTCTATTTCCCTGACCGCGTGGTGCCGATGTTGCCACTGCGGCTGTCGGCTGACCTGTGCTCGCTGATTGACGGGGTGGACCGTCCTTGCTTGGCGCTTGAGATCATGATTGACGAAAGTGGCGCTAAAACCAGCCACCGCTTTACCCGCGCCATGATGAATAGCGCTGCCAGCTTGACCTATGGCCAAGCGCAACTGGCGATTGACGGCATTGTTGACGCTGTGACTGCCCCTTTGTTGGATAGTGCCCTGCGTCCTTTATGGTCGGCCTATCATGCGCTGACCAAAGCCCGCGACGTGCGCCAACCCCTTGAGATTGATAGCCCGGAGCGCAAGATTGTACTCGATGCTGACGGCAAGGTTGAGAGCATCGGTGTGCGCGAACGTCTCGACGCGCATCGCCTGATCGAAGAAATGATGATCCTAGCCAATGTGTGTGCGGCTGAGACGTTGGAAGACAAGCGCAGCGCCCTGATTTACCGCGTTCATGACCAGCCCAGCGAAACCAAACTCGCCGCCCTTGGCGATTTCCTTGCCACCGTCAATATGAAATGGGCCAAGGGCCAACCGCCCACCCCTGCGCGCTTTAACAAGGTACTCAGCCTTGCCAGAGAGACTGAGCACATGGCCATGATCAACGAGATTGTGTTGCGCACCCAAGCCCAAGCGATTTATGACACGGGTAATCTGGGCCATTTTGGCCTGAATTTGCGCAAATACGCCCACTTTACGTCGCCCATCCGCCGCTATGCCGATCTCATCGTGCATCGCGCGCTGATCAGCTCTCACGGATTTGGCAAGGATGGCCTACGCGATAAAGACGCCAGCCAATTGCAACGCATCGCTGAGTTGATCACCGCGACCGAACGCCGTGGCATGGCCGCAGAGCGCGAAGCGACCGACCGCTATGTCGCCGCCTTCTTGTCAGAACGCGTGGGGGCTACGTTCGAAGGCCGCATCACCAGCGTCACCCGCTTTGGCTTATTCATCCGGTTGTATGAGACCGGCGGCGATGGCTTGGTGCCTGTCACAAGCCTCGGCAATGAATATTTTCACCACGACGAAGCAGGTCATGCGCTTATCGGCGGGTCCAGTGGCGATCGCTGGGAACTGGGCGCACGAGTTCAAGTACGCTTGGTCGAAGCAACCCCAGTGACAGGCGGATTATTGTTTGAGATGGTGTCAGAACCCAAGGCGGGCGTCGCCCCCAGTGGCCGGCAGATGCGCGGGCCGATGCGGGGGACTACACCGATGCGCCGCGCGACGACGCGGCCGGGTGGGGTGACGAGAAGGCGGTAAACGGAATGCTGCGATAGCCCCACAGTCTTGCCACATGACAAATCCGCCGATGTCTCCTATTTGAACGTCATGACCACACCTCCACTTACTCTCGTCAAGGCTTGGACCAGCGCCCGCAAACGTCTTGAAGTTGCTGGCATTGAGACACCTGTTATTGACGCACGCATTTTATTGCTGGCGGCGGCAGCTGTGCCGCGCACAACACTCATTAGTGAACCCCATACGCCTATGGAGCCCAAAGCCGAAGCGCTGTTTGAATCCTACGTCAGCCGCCGTGAAGCGCGCGAACCAGCGGCGCATATTGTTGGCACAAAAGGATTTTGGACCCTTGATCTTAAAAGTGATCGCCGTGGTTTGGTGCCGCGCCCTGAAACCGAAGTGATCGTGGATTTGGTCCTCAAGGCTCATGCCGTCGATA
>JAYSRI010000213.1:0-1681 GCA_043721175.1 Alphaproteobacteria bacterium | reverse complement strand
CGGTCAACAACGATATCGGCAAAGACCAAACGATCATCGGCAAGCCCAGGACGTATCCGACGCAACACGGCACGCACGCGCGCTAGAAGCTCGGTTGTCGAAAAAGGTTTGGTCACGTAATCATCCGCACCGGTATCAAGGCCACGAATACGGTCGGTCTCCTCGCCCCGCGCTGTCAACATGATGATCGGGATGTTGCGGGCGTCAGGCTTGGCGCGTAAACGGCGGCACACCTCAATGCCCGGCACTTTTGGCAACATCCAATCCAAAATGACTAAGTCTGGCAGCCTCTCAGAGGCCATAATCAGTGCCTCTTCACCGTCCATCGCTAAACCAACATCATAGCCATCTTTCTCCAAATTATAGCGGAGCATCATGGAGATAGCATCGTCATCTTCAACAAGTAAGACGTATGGGGTCATTTTGAACCATCCTTATAGGGGGCCGATGAGATTTGGGTCGTGCTGGTTTCTGCACCTTTAGGACGATCCGTGCCGAGGTCTTCGCCTGTCTCAAGAAAGTGGATGACCTCTGCAATATTGGTGCAATGGTCGCCAATACGCTCGATATTTTTGGCAACAAACAACAAATGCGCGCCCGGGCCTATCATACGCGGGTCTTCCATCATGTAAGTTAAAAGTTCGCGAAATAGCGAGTTATAGTGCTCGTCAAGTTCGTCATCATGCATCCAAACCGACACAGCACCCGCGACCTCATGGGAGCCAAAAGCGTCGAGCACCTGTTTCAGCTGCACCGCCGCCAGTTTTCCCATACGCTCGATATTTCGGGTCAAGGAGATTGGGTCAAATTCTTGAACGGTCAATGCACGCTTGGCTATATTCTTGGCGAGATCACCAATTCGCTCTAGGTCAGCGGCCAGTTTTAACGCGGCAACGGTTTGGCGCAAATCGCGGCCCATTGGCTGTCGCAACGCCAAAAGGCGCATAATTTTTCGCTCAATCTCGCGCTGGAGCTCGTCAATCTTGGGGTCGCCATCAATCACACTTTGCGCAACCACTGCATCACGCCGCGCAATGGCTGTTACCGCATTGGTAACCGCCTGTTCGGCCAAGCCGCCCATGCGCGCGATGTCAGAGGAAAGCGCCTCAAGTTCCTCGGTGAAGGCACGAACCGTATGGTCAGTCATGTGTTATCAACCTTCAAATTAGCCAAAGCGGCCAGTGATATAGTCCTGGGTGCGAGTATCGCGCGGGTTCGTAAAAATTTCTTCGGTGGCTCCAACCTCGATCACGCGACCCATGTGGAAAAACGCGGTTCTCTGGCTGACCCGTGCGGCTTGCGCCATCGAATGGGTGACAATGATAATGCAAAAATTTTGCCGCAACTCGTCGATCAAGCCCTCAATTTTTGCTGTGGCGATCGGATCAAGCGCGGAGCAGGGCTCGTCCATCAATATAATCTCAGGATTGACCGCAATGGCGCGCGCGATCACGAGGCGCTGTTGCTGTCCACCTGACAATCCTGTTCCTGGCTGATGGAGGCGATCTTTAACTTCCTCCCATAGGCCGGCTTTGCGCAGGCTTTGCTCAACAATTCGCTCAAGGTCTATCTTATCCTTGGCGATACCATGAATACGCGGGCCATAAGCCACATTTTCAAAAATGGTTTTTGGAAACGGGTTTGGCTTTTGAAACACCATACCGACCGACGCACGCAGCAC
>JAYSRI010000212.1:0-11240 GCA_043721175.1 Alphaproteobacteria bacterium | reverse complement strand
AAAATTGCAGCATCCGGGGCAAAGCTATTAATAACTGCTTCGCGTCGTACACCCCACGACGTCGTCGCTTTGTTTCGCCGATTTGCAACCGCCAGTGGCGCTGATTTTTTTGAAAGTGATGCCCAAGATGGGCCAAACCCCTATGTTGCTTGGCTCGCGCGGGCCGATTGTGCTTTGGTCACAGAGGACAGCACCAATATGATCACAGACGCCGCATTCTTTGGAATGCCAGTGCACTTATTGCGATTGACAGGGGGCGATGTGCGCTTTGATCGTTTACACGAGGGCTTTATTGAAGCGGGCGTTGCACGTTGGTTTGATGGAGAGTTGATGGATTGGAGTTATCAGCCGGTCAAAGAAGCCGGACGTGTTGCGCAAGTGATTGCCCAAAGGCTACCAGCGCAACAGCTTAATACCGACCAGTGCCCCTAAAACTGAAGCAATAGCGATGCCCACGACGTACCATATTGTCACAAACGGAATTGAATCCACAGGGCAAAACATTGAGTACACGATGGCTCCAACGCCCCCCGATAAAGCGCCGACGCCTGCACCTGCTAGCGCCAGCTTTGTTGGTGCTGCATCTTTCAATACCCACATCACAAGGCCAGCAGTGGGTAACCCCAGCAGCGGTATCAGGACGACGCACCAAGGAAATCCACCGCCTGTAAACGCTTCAAACCGATGACTTGGTGTTGTCGAGAATAAAGTGATAGCGCCGATTATAAGTGCACCACACACCACTGTAATCAGTGGACCGCTAGCTCGTTTCACCGAACCGCTCCCCACTTCAATTGGTCTTGCAAGCGTTATCGCCACCCCACCGGCACATGTTGCGATCAACGCGGATAGCCCAGCTTTCAAGGCAACTATCGGTGCCGCAACGCCAATGTCAGGACGAAAGCCAAGGCTGAACTTCAGCAAGATGAGACCAATAACAAGCCCACAAATAATTGCCAGCAGAATACGGTGCTTGATACCGTTTGTTTTTACAGGTTCGGGGCTACGTGAGAGCGAAGCGATTAGTTCGTCTGTGGTCATGAGATTAACTCGTTTGATGATTTTATTGGTGCCGCTAGGATTGTCGGCGTGTCGTCACTCACCAGCGCCATTAGTGTTTTGAGGCCCCGGTGAATTGAGATTTTGATGTCAGACGCACTCCATCCCGTATGCGCCGATGCCTCGTTGATTGACATGTCTTTGATTTTAACAAGTTCAAGCACCGTTCGTTGCTTGCTGGGCAAGTTTGCCAGCAGGCGTGCAATGTCACGTTTTGGATCACCAGCCTCGTGCTGCTCGACCGCTAGCAAATGTTCAAAGTCATCAATCGGCATTTCATGACCGCGCTTTTTTGTGTGGCGCCAACGATCTATCATTCGATAGCGCGCGATTGCATAAGTCCACGCCAAAAGTCGTTGTGTCGGGTCGAACAGGGCCCGCTTGGTGTAGATGGCAATGAGTGTTTCTTGAACAAGGTCTTCGCTATCTTCGGGGCTGGCACCTTTTGCGCGGAAAAACCCACGCAGTTTTGGCGCTAAGGCTGACAGCAAATCGCTTGTTGCGGGTCCAGAGCCAGCTTGAGCCTGAACCATCAATCCGTGCAAAATTGTCTCTTCGTCTTTCAAATCATCAACTCCGAGTAAATTTACGAAGCGGCGGCGGCGCTGGTTACACAATAGCTGATGATTTGGTTTGCAGTGCTAGCGCTCTTGGAGGTCTTGCACTTTTTCGATTTGGCGTCAGATTTGGCTTATGAACATAATTATTCGCCGTGCCGAAGTTTCAGATGGGAACACAATCGCTGAACTTCAGCAAGCGACGTGGCGTGAAACATATCCTGGGTTGCTGCCGGCCGTCGTTTTGGAAAATCTAGAACTGCCGCGCTTATACCGAAATTGGCGGTCTGAATTACTGCGCCAAGATGATGACCAAGACTATGGGGTGTTCGTTGCGGAAACAGGAGATGGCGTCGCGTTGGGTTATGCCACCTGTGGAGCGACGAGTGGACGCAATCAAGCGCTGCTTGGCCAAGGCGAGATACATCAGCTTTATGTGAAGGCGGGCCATCATCGGCGCGGCTTAGGACGCGCACTTTTACTAGCTTGCGCACGATGGATGTTGATGCGGGGGCTGTTCTCAGGCGGTCTGTGGGTAGTTCGCGGCAATGGGGACGCGCGCAGTTTTTACAAATCCATGGGCGCGAGACCTCATGGTGAACGACGCGATTCGATGCAAGGCTGGTTGATACCAGTTGTGGGTTATGCGTGGGATGATTTAGAATCCTTGGCGGGACTAAAAGCCGAAGTCCCTAGTTGGAATGAATGATCATCACAACGGAAATTCCCACTACGGCAGAACATGTGCCGCAAGTTTCAAGCTAAGGCTCGAGTTATCTCTACGCCGCACGTACTCGCACTAGAAAATCTTCCACTTCGCGTTTGAGCGTAATGGCCTGTTGCCCCAGTTCACGCGCTGCTGCTAGGCTTTCTTGAGCTGCTGCCCCCGTTTCAGTTGAACCTTGTTGAACCAGACCAATGGCTTGGCTGACTTCTGAAGTTGCGGTTGCAACATCCGCCGTGCTGCGACTTATTTCGCGAACGGCGCTCATTTGCTCTTCGACAGCGATTGAAATCGACGACGAGATTTGATTGATTTCTGAAATTGTCGACGAAATACCTTCGATTGCGCTGACGGCTTCCTGTGTTGCTTGTTGGACGCCGCCGATATGGGCGCTGATCTCGTCGGTTGCTTTGGCGGTTTGTTCGGCGAGGCTTTTGACTTCTGACGCCACGACGGCGAACCCTTTGCCCGCTTCACCAGCGCGCGCCGCTTCGATGGTGGCATTCAAGGCCAAGAGATTGGTCTGGCTAGCAATATCGGAGATCAAAGATACCACGGCCCCGATTTTTCCAGCCGCCGCCGACAGGGCAACCACAGTGGCGTTTGTCTCGGCGGCTTTGATTTCGGCCGTGCGAGCAATTTGGGCGGCTTGATTGACTTGTTGAGCGATGCCAGAAATCGAAGCCGACATTTCTTCACTGGCCGCCGCAACCGTTTGAACGTTGTGCGCCGACATGTCTGCTGTGCGCGCGACGGAGTTTGAGTGAATTGACGTGTCCTCGGCGGTCCGGTGCAAAGTTTCAGACGTCGCCTCAAGTTCAGTTGCGGCTGATGCCAACGTTTCCACGACATGGGCGACGGACGATTCGAACTGATCGGCTAGGCTGGTCATTGTTGTCCGCTTTAAGGTCTCGGCTGCCAACGCCGCAGCATCAGTCCGTTCTACCATCTGCGCGCGCTCAACGATGTTTGTGCGGAATATTTCCATGGCGCGCGACATACGACCTACGCAGTCCTTGAAGTGTGTCCGCTCAATTGATGATTTTGTATTGCCAGCAGCCAGGGCTTCCATCCGAACGACCGTGGAAACGTAGGTGTCGCAGATCGCAGATTTGAACCATAGACCCAGCAACAGGGTGATGACGCTGCCTAACCCGACTGCAAGCATCATGGTTTGATTGGTGCGTGCTATCAGCGCATTTGTTTCAGGACTTGCCGATGTCGCAAGTGCTGCACCTAAGAGTGACATTTCGTACAGACCAAAAAACCCAATCCCAGTTGTAAAAGTAACAAATGTTGCAGCGATAATCGTCATTTTCGTGCGAATAGGGGCGTCTTGAACGAACCATTTGATCATTTTGCATGTCCACTTAAAGTTTCACGTATCCGAAATCGGTAGGCTTGTAATAGATAACAAAGTCTTTCGGGTACTGCATCAATGTAATCTAAAGTTGCTCAATTGATCTGGCGAAATTCGTTGCGCTTTCGGGTGTTTATCGCTAGTCAAACTGCAAAATGAAATAGGGGACGAACTTGTGGCGGTAGCAAAACTTGAGGTTGAAGGCGCAGTCGCAACAATAACAATCACGCGACCCGATGCAATGAACGCCCTCGGTCAACCCGGCGACGGTGATGTTTTCAAAGAAATTTGTGAGCAGATCAATGCAAATCGGGACATTCGATGCGCGATTTTGACGGGCGAGGGCAGGGCGTTTTCGGCGGGGGGCGACGTCAAAGCCATGAAAGAGCGCACCGGTGCCTTTGCAGGCAGCCCCGCTGAAATACGCGAAGCCTATCGCGGCAACATTCACAAAATTGTGAAAGCGCTTTGGAACCTTGAAGTGCCGTTAGTCAGCGCAATCAATGGACCGGCTATTGGTCTTGGTTGCGATGTGGCGTGTATGGGTGATATTCGCATTGCCAGCGACAAGGCAAAATTTGGCGTAACCTTCTTGAAATTAGGTTTGATCCCCGGTGATGGCGGCGCTTGGCTTACGCCGCGCATCGTTGGCTGGAGCCGCGCCTGCGAGTTGTTGTTTACCGGCGATGTGATTGATGCGGCTACGGCTTGTGAGTGGGGTTTTGTGTCGCGCGTCGTAGCCGCAGAAAGCCTAATGGCAGAGGCTATCGCGATGGCCAACAAAGTAGCCATGCAACCGCCCCATGCCTTGCGCGTAACCAAGGCACTGATGCGTCAAGGTCAGACATCGACCTTTGACAATATAATGGAGCTATCAGCAGCCTCCCAAGGACTTATGCATCACACTGGCGATCACGAGGAGGGCGTGGCGGCGATCCTCGACAAGCGTACACCGAATTTTACGGGCATATGAAACGGGTCGCTTGTTTCGTTTTGCTGCTCGTCGCAGTCGCGTGTTCGCCACAGGGCAGTGCTCAAAATCCACGTGACCGCCAAGCTGGTGAGGGCGCGCTGACGTGGCGAGTGGTGCGCCAATCGGATGGGCAGGCGGCATTTCTGTCGCGTCCTGGTGCAGCGCCTGATGTGGTGTTGTGGTGCCGCGGTGGTGAAAACCTGATTTTGCGCGCCCACGTTTTTGAAAACCCAACCCAAACGCCTGACCTACAATTGCGAACTAAGGGCGGTAATTTGATCTTTGCTGATGTCCGCCGCCAAGGCGGTGTGCGTGCAGGCGACCGAAAGCTGGTTGAAGGCACGACCACATTGCGAGACCCCAAAGTGCAAGCTGTTTTGGTCGTTGCGGGTCAATTCGCTTTGCAATCAGGTGTCGACAAATATGAGGTCGATAATGCTGATCCCGCTGGTATTCTTTCCGAATTTGTAACCAAATGCAGCAGCGCCTCACCAAAGGCGCAAACCAAGTAAAAATGAGTGGAAACGTATGAGTGCTGTGACCCAGATCAACGGCTATGTCGCCCAAGGCTTTGAAACTGTCCGCGACACGTTTGCTGCCAATCTTGCTGGCGGTAAAGAATTGGGCGCGACGTTCTCCGTTGTCCAGAACGGCGAGACCATAATCGATCTTTATGGCGGGGTTCGCGACGAGGGCAAATCCGAAGCGCTTGGTCCCGACGATTTGTTTAATGTTTGGTCCACGACCAAAGGCCTGTGCGCGTTATGTTTAGCGATGGCGGTGGATCGCGGTTTAATTGAGTACGCGGCACCCGTAGCGCGTTATTGGCCCGAATATGGGGTTGCGGGCAAAGAGGAGATCAGCGTTGAGACACTTTTAAGCCATCGGGGCGGCATTACGGGTGCCTATACGCCAGCCACTCTTGAGGACATGAAAGATAATCGCGCTTTCGCCGCACGGTTGGCAGGGCAATCCCCACTATATGAGCCCGGTAGCCAGAGTGCTTACAATGCCGGGATTTTTGGGTTGTGGGTAAACGAACTCTTGCTGAGAACGGATGGGCGTAGCGTGGCGCAATTCTTTCATGAAGAAGTGGCGGTGCCATTGGGCGTCGATGTTTGGATCAGTTTGCCTGTGGATCAACACCATCGTCGCGCGCCAATGAGTGCACCTTGGGCGGAGATGGCCGCTAAAATGCCCTTGCCCACTGATCCAGTCGTGTTTGCCTCAATGTCAAATCCGAGAACCAATCCACTCAAGTGTAATGAACCCGAATGGATGATGCGGGGCAATGGGTCTGCCGATGGCAGTGCCAATGCGCGCGGCCTTGCGAAGATCTACGGCGCAATGGCAATGGGCGGCGAAATTGACGGTGTTCGCTTGATTTCGTCTAAAGGCTTGGGGAATGCCACGCGCGAACGCCACGGCGGCAAGGACATTGTATTTACAATCTACACACGTTGGGCCGCAGGGTTTTTGTTGAACAATCGCGGGATGTACGGCCCTAACCAAAATGCGTTTGGGCACACTGGCCTTGGCGGCAGTTTTGCGTTTGCTGATCCCGACAGGGGCATTGGCATGGCTTATGCTATGAATTTGATGGCTCCAAATTTAATGGGTGACCTGCGCGGCAAGCAGTTGATGGATGCAACGTTCGCTTGCTTGTAACCTATTTGACCTTCTGACCTGCTTTGCAATTTTCGGTGACAATCATACTCCCCCCTTTCGCAGCGGGACGTGACAGCCTAAGTCAATGGACATGCGGTGCTGCGACATGACACAGGGAGTGTAGATTTTGGCGGATGAACCCTATGGCTTGATCGGCGTTGCGCGTGGCAGTGAATTCGCCGACGTCCGCAAGGCTTACCGCAAGCTCGCCAAGCAGCTTCACCCAGACGCAAATCCAGGCAATAAAGCTGCAGAAGAGCGCTTCAAAAAAGTGTCCGCTGCCTACGGCTTTCTTGATGACGAAGAGCGAAAAGCTAAGTATGACCGAGGCGAAATAGACGCGGACGGCAATCCACGCTTTGGCAGCATGGGTGGCCGTGGGGCGGGTGCTGGTGGTCGTAGTCCGTTTGGTGGCGGCGACCCTTTTGGACCCGGCGGACCTTTTGCTGGGGCTGCAGGAAATGCGGGTCGGCGTCAAACAGGACCAGGCACTGCCGACTTTGAGGCCATGTTCGGCGATTTGTTCGGCGGCGGCAGTGGCCGTAGCGGTGGAGCAAGTGGCTTTCAATCCAGCAGTAAAGGGCAAGACTTGCAAGCCCAACTCGAAATCGACTTTATTGAAGCGATTTGTGGCGTCAAGCGGCGCGTCAAAGTCGGCAGTCGCATGATCGATGTGGCAATTCCTGCGGGCGTTGAAACAGGGCGGACACTGCGATTGCGCGGCCAAGGTGGCGCAGGTCAAGGCGGTCTTCCTGCTGGCGACCTTATGGTCACGGTCGCTGTAAAACCGCATCCAGTCTTTGAACGCGACGGCGACGACGTGCGGATGGACCTGCCAGTCTCTATTGTCGAAGCGTTAGAAGGCGGGCGCCTTGAAGCCGTAACTCCGGGTGGCGTTGTTGCGCTAAATGTGCCGGCCGGCGCTAATTCTGGCACGGTTTTGCGCCTAAAGGGACGCGGTGTTTTGAGGCCGGGTTCTCCAGGCGATTTGTATGTCAGGCTGGTTTTAACATTGCCGGAAGGTGACAACACCGACTTGACGGAACTGTTGATAGGTTGGTCGCGTCGGACTGAATCCCCGAAGCGTTGAGGACATCATGCGCATCAATAACAAGCCCGTCATCGGCATCATCATGGATGAAAACACCAGCCAAGGCGGGCTAAACTATGACACGGGCAAAGGCTATTTTCGCGCCATTGAGCAAGCTGGTGGTATCGCAATCGGGCTGCCCTATAGTTCCGAGATGCTGGCTTATGCAGAGCAATGTTGTGCAGGCCTGATGTCAACCGGCGCGCGGATTGGATTTCCGGTTGATTGGTATGTGGCCGGTGAACATAGCCCTGCACCCGCGTCAGAGCGATTCGAGTTCGAACGGGCTTTAGTAACACGATTTCTGGGTTTGAACCGGCCGTACTTCGGGGTTTGCAATGGCATGCAAATGCTGGGTTGTTTGTCGGGTTGCCTGATGAGTGGTAACGCGAAGGCCTATACAGACGGGAGCATAGCCCATGATGATCGCGAGACACGACACCAAGTCGATGTTGTAGCTGGCACAAAGTTGGCGGCTATAACCTGTAAGTCCACTTTACTTGTTAATAGTTTCCACCGCGAAGCCATCGTTAAGGCGAGCGACAATGTAGCAATTATGGCGTATTCTCCCGATGGTCTCATCGAAGCTATTGACCGACCTGACAGAACTTTTGCGATAGGTGTGCAATGGCATCCCGAACGCTTGATTGAGGAAAGTGACGATGCGCAGGCGTTGTTTCGTGCTTTTGTTCAGGCTTGTTAGAGCCCTTTGACTACCGTTTATGATTATCTTGTGGCGACGGTTTTTACAGTTACTATCTGGAACTCCCTATTTCAGGGTATGGTTTTCCCGAACTGAGTGTGCTGTTAGACGGAAATAATTGATCTTAGTTTGTTCAAGCGCCGTTCAGAACTCTCAGTGTAGTAATGCAATCATGAAAACGTCAAAGCTCTTTGTTGTTTCGGCCATTATCAGCTTCGCCGCTGGTGTGAGCGCACCCGCGTTTGCGGGCAAGGCCTCAAACTGGAGCTTAGGGCAGAGTAGCTCAGGAAATAGTAGTTTCCTTCCACAAAGTGGTGCGCGGATCGGTTTCCCTACCCCGAATAATAACAATGTGCGAATGTCGCTCACTCAGCTGGCAGCAGGCCTTGTACCTCTCGTACAGGTCATTGAGAGCATAAACGCTCAAGAGCCGGGTACACAATTGGACACAAATACTGTCGTCGAGAATGGTCGCACGATTTACGTTGTACGCTGGCAGGCTTCACGCGGGCGAATCATCATTTTTCGGGTTGACGCCGAGACTGGCCAAATCCTAGGTCGGCAAAGCTAACGCCAACATTCATGCCATATCCCAAAGTGCTGGGCACAACGCTATTGTGTGGCGTACTCTAGCAATAGCTAACTGACCCGCCTATCCTTTGCAAAAATTGGAGTATCCCAATGCGCTGCCTTGTGGTTGAAGACGATCCTGATTTGCGCCGCCAACTCGAGCGTGCGTTAAGCGACGCGGGCTACGCTGTTGATGTGGCTGGAGACGGTGAGGAGGGCCATTTTCTTGGTGATACAGAGCCCTACGATGTTGTCGTGCTTGATTTGGGGCTGCCGCGCGTCGATGGCGTAACTATACTTGAGCGTTGGCGGGATGCTGGCAAGGTTATGCCCGTTTTGATTTTAACCGCGCGCGAGCGTTGGAGCGAAAAAGTTGCAGGCTTTGACGCGGGCGCTGACGACTATTTGACCAAACCGTTTCATGTTGAGGAGTTACTGGCCCGGATGCGGGCTCTGGTTCGCCGCGCTGCTGGTCATGCGACGCCAGCCTTAGAATGTGGCGACTTGCGGCTTGATACACGCGCACAACGTGCGACAGTCGGCGGTGATCCAGTCAAGCTAACAAGCCACGAGTTGCGCCTTTTGACGTATCTTATGCACCATGTTGGCCGCGTTGTTCCGCGTACCGAATTGATTGAGCACATTTATGATCAAGACTTTGACCGCGATTCTAACACCATCGAAGTGTTTGTCGGTCGGTTGCGCAAGAAAATTGGCCAAGACCGTATCGCGACTGTTCGCGGCCTTGGCTATCAGTTGATGGATCCGGGGCCCGCCAAAGCGTGATACAAAAAGCTGCGCCTAAATCGTCACTCGCTGGTCGATTGATTGGTGTCGCGGCGATTTGGGTCTGTTTTGTTTTAATTATTACAGGCTTTGGCTTGTCAGCCCTGTTTCGCAGCTCGACCCAAGCGGCTTTTGATCGCGAACTATCCATCTCCCTCGATGCTTTGGCGTCAACGGTTGACATCGGGCCGCAGGGCGACCTTATCGTGCCGCGCCCCCCTGCCGACCCGCGCTTTGTTAGGCCGCTGTCAGGCCGTTATTGGCGTGTTGTCGATATTGAGGGCAATGACAAATTGGCTAGCGGTGGCAAGCGATCAAGGTCGCTTTGGGACGAACCGTTTACCCCTCCATTGGACCTCGTTTCTCGAGCTTTAGCAGCGCCTGGCGAAACGGCTGCAGCCAATATGGTGCGTGGCACAGAGGACTTGCGTCTCGCAGGGCGAATTGTCTCTTTGCCGGGCCGCAACCAATCGACTTTGCTGGTCGTGGCGGCGGATCGAGGCGAAGTTGAAAGTGCCGCTCAACGATTTGATTTGGCCTTGGGTGCGGGTCTGTTGACCCTCGCAATCGGGTTGTTCTTTGCCATCTTTTTGCAAGTTCGGTTAGGACTTGAACCATTGAGAAAGATGGGGCGGCAACTCAGCGAAGTGCGCAACGGAATTCTTAATCGACTTGATGAAGACGCTCCGCGGGAACTTGCGCCAATTGCCAGCGAACTTAACGCATTGTTGTCGCATAATCAGGCCGTGGTGGAGCGCGCGCGCACCCATGTCGGCAATTTGGCGCACGCACTCAAAACGCCTATCTCAGTGGTTCTCAACGAATCTCGGGCGCGCAGTGGTTTTTATGCGGAGTTGGTTGCACGCCAAACTGAAACGATGGCGCGCCAAGTTGAACACTATCTCAAGCGTGCCTCCGCCGCCGCCCGTGCCGAGACTTTGGGAGCCCGTACAGCGGTTGCTCCGGTGGTTGATGACGTCGCACGGACTTTGGCGCGTTTGTTCAAGGCGGATGGCGTTAAAGTGAGTGCCGTTACGGACCGGAATTTGATCTTTCGTGGCGAGCGGGAGGACCTTGAAGATTTAGTCGGCAATTTAGCGGAAAACGCTTGCAAGTACGGCGGCGGCTTGGTTGAGATTGTCACAAAAGTTACTGACAATAACCAATTTGAAATTGTCTTTGACGACGATGGCGACGGTCTCGACGATCAAGCCGCTGCTGCGGCCTTGAAACGTGGTGCCCGTTTAGATGAAACATTGCCGGGTTCTGGCTTGGGATTGTCGATTTGTGATGAACTGGCGCGGGCCTATGGCGGCGCTTTGTTTCTTGAGCGCTCTCCTCTTGGCGGGTTGCGCGCGAGACTCAGCCTGCCACAAGCGGAGAAAAGCGCGTGAGTTCAAATTGTTTCAAAAAGTGAACCAAATTTCAACGGCTAATAAAGGCTTTTAGCTGTATGATTTTTGCGACAATCCACTCGTTACCCAAGGTAGTGAAAATGCTGTATCAATATTTTAATGAATTGTACATTACAGAAATTCTTATCGTCCGGCTTTGTACCTGAGCAGCCGCTGCCTGTGCATGAAAGCTACCATTAAATGACCGAACTGACGCCAGAAAAAATCAAAGAACTGACTTCCCTGATGGCTGGCGCGCCTCCAGAGACAGCTGCACGTTTGCTGGCGATGTTTGAGCGAATGAAAGTCAAAGGCAGTCAGGTTATACCGAGCAATGATTTAATTATTGCCATGCG
>JAYSRI010000211.1:0-4173 GCA_043721175.1 Alphaproteobacteria bacterium | reverse complement strand
AATAGCTCAGTTGGTAGAGCAACGGATTGAAAATCCGTGTGTCGCTGGTTCGAATCCGGCTTCGGGCACCATTTTTTCTTTGAAAAAACGGATTTTTTGTTGGCGTTCCACAGGCACGCAGCCTGCCTCGCTCAATGCTCGGCTCCTTCGCTTCGCTTGGACTTTGGTTCGAGTCCAGACAGCTTTTGAGCACCATTTTTTTGTTCGAAGACATGCCTACGTAGCCGGTGGCGTGCAGCGATGTTGCCCTGATTTCGCATTGCTTGCATCCCGCTTTACGCTGCCTTGATTGAAAGAATGCGCATCACCGATCCGCCAGAGCGCTGACAAACCCCTCACGGTGATTGTTGAGACCTAAATTAGAATTCTGTTGAAGCATAAAATTTCTTGAATGTGCGTAGCGCGGCATACCAATGCCGCTCTTTGGCGAAAAGCGGCATTGGTATGCCGCGCTCCCAAAGCCAAAATTTGGATGAGGCGGTTTGTTTGCAGTTTGGCGGATCACCCTTGCGCGGCCTTTAAGCCTCCCCGCCAACCTCCAACATAATCTTTCCAGCATGTACATTTGCTGTCATGCGGGCTTGGGCTTCTTCGGCTTGGTCGAGCGGGTAAACGCTGTCGATCACAGGCCGGACCTTGCCGACTGCCACCCAAGGCCAAACATGAGTTTGCACAGCGCACGCCAAACGCGCTTTTTCGGCTACAGGCCGGGCGCGCAGCGTTGATCCAGTCAGTGTGAGGCGTTTTAACATAACCGACATCAGATTGAGTTGAACTTGTGGGCCTTGCAAGAACGCAATCGAGACACAACGCCCATCCATATTCATGCAATCTACGTTGCGTTGGACATAAGCCCCGCCGACCATATCGAGAATTAAGTCCGCACCCCCTGCCCCGCGCACGATGTCCACAAAGTCAGCGTCTTTATAGTCGATTGCGTGATCTGCGCCCAATTTGGAGCAAAGCGCCGCTTTGTCTGCACCACCCGCCGTTGCGAAGACCGTTGCTCCATGGGCCTTTGCCATTTGAATTGCGATGGTACCAATCCCCGAAGCGCCACCATGAACAAGGAAGTGTTCGCCAGCTTTTAGTGCGCCACGTTCAAACACATTGGTCCAGACTGTCATCACGGTTTCTGGCAATGCTGCTGCTTCTAGCAACGACACGCCGTCCGGCACGGCCATGCAAGAACCTTCATCGGCCCAGGCATAGTCAGCATAGCCGCCGCCGGGCAGCAACGCGCACACTTTGTCACCCAAAGTCCAAAGTGACACTCCCTCCCCCACAGCGACCACCGTGCCGCTGCACTCAAGGCCCATTGTATCAGGCGCTCCAGCGGGCGGCGGGTATGCACCCATGCGCTGTATGAGATCGGGGCGGTTTATACCCGCATAGGCGACTTTGATCAGCACACGCCCCTTTTCCAGTGCCGGAACATTGATCATTTCGACACGCAAGGGCTGCCCTTGTATTGCACTTATTGCGCGCATTGTTGTGGGTAGGGGTGACAAATTGGTGACTCCGGTGTCAAAATGGGAAGAGGAGATTATTCATGAGCGACGACGACCCACTCGACAAGCCTTCATTGCAAGCTGTTGTCTTAAAAGACCTCTCAATACGCGAATTGCACGCACGGATAAGTGACCTGAATGCTGAAATCCGTGAGATTGAAACTCTTATAGGCGCTAAGGAAGCATCAAAATCTGCAGCAGATTTGTTTTTTAAGCCTTCATCATCGTAAACGCGGCACAGCACTTGCGCAGATGTTACCGTGGGAAATAACGGTGTGACCACCCAGACGTGCGCGGCAGCTATAAGTGGCTTGGCCTCGTACGGATTGGTTGGTAAACACTCAACTTGGATAAGGGCGGGACTTCTATGTTCACAGATGTGGCAACACGGCAAAATGCAACGCAAAGCTCTCTTGATCGCATTATAACGTTCGCAAGTTCGGATATGTTTGATCGCATGTTTCGCGAGGGCATGGATTTGGTAGAAGAGACCGCCGCATATCTTGATGGTGATGGTCGCACAGAAGCCAAGAAACTCGAGCGCTCGTCGGCACTTGCTTATGCCTCCGAAAGCATGCGTTTGACCACGCGCTTGATGCAATCCGCATCATGGTTGCTCGTGCAGCGTGCGGTGCGTGAAGGGGAAATGAGCGCAAGCGATGCACGTGACCCCAAATATCGTCTCGGTGCACGCACGGTTTGTGCCGCATCTGGCGAAGCTTTCCCTGATTTGCCCGAAAAACTCTTGTCGCTTCTAGAACGCTCAAAGCGCATCTATGAACGTGTTGATCGCATTGAAACGAGTTTGTTTGACGCCAATGTTGCGATCGCCGAGAACCCGGTAAACGCTCAATTGGCGCGCCTTCAGGCAGCTCTATCCGCAGCAGCACTGGAAGGCTGAGTAGGACCTGCAATTTTTAGGTGGCCCGAGTTGATAACGTCACAGCGGTCAATAGCATCTTCAATTGCAGCGATTAGACTGGGCAATTGGATTGGCTTGGCCGCATGGGAATCCGCACCGGCTTCCATTTGTTCTTGGATTTGATGCCCCATCGCATTTGCTGTTAGCGCCACAATGGGGATACGCGCGAGCGATTTCTCAGCCTCAGTGTGACGTATGTGACGCATAGCCGTCAGGCCATCCATCACAGGCATCTGCATATCCATCAGGATAACATCAAACGTTTCTTGACCCCAAGCCTCGATGGCCTCCAACCCGTTCTCGGTAAAGCTGGGCACAATTCCAATGCCCTCCAGCAGGGTTTGCAGCACAAAGCGGTTAGTTGGGTTGTCCTCGGCGACCAAGACGCGAATGCTCTCTTCGCTGCCTTCACCTTCATCGTGCTCGGCGACTTCGCGATAAATTGGCAAAGGTGGCGGGGGAATAGGTGACGCTTCCTGACCAATGCGGGGCTGGGTCGTGTCAAGCGGGACGCAAATTGAGAAACTGGACCCAACACCAATTTGGCTCTTGACGGAGATATCGCCGCCCATGGCATCAATGATAGCTTTCGCAATCGACAATCCCAAGCCTGTTCCGCCATAGACACGGGTATGAGAGCTATCAACCTGGGTAAACTTGGTGAACAGTCCCAAGAGGCGATCCTCGGGGATGCCAATACCCGTGTCCTGGATGGTAATGTTCATCTCGCCACACTCATTTGCGCTCAGACGCAAAGTGATGATGCCGGTCTCGGTAAATTTGATGGCATTGGAGACTAGGTTGAACACGACTTGACGCAAGCGAGCTGGGTCGCCAATGCGCCAACTATCGCTGCCATCCTCGATTTCAGTAACCAATTGTAGGCCTTTTTGTGATGCACGCTCGTCAAACAAGTCGCGCGCACTTTGCAGTAAACGGCGCGGTTCAAAGGCAATTTTCTCAAGCTCTAACTTGCCTGCTTCAATCTTGGACATATCGAGAATGTCGTTCAGCAGGGCGAGCAAAGTATCTCCAGACTCCTGAATAACCTCCAACATTTTACGTTGAGGCGCTTCAAGTCTTGTCGAGGCAAGGGCCTGCGTCATGCCCATGACGCCATTCATAGGGGTACGGATCTCGTGACTCATGACTGCTAAGAACTCAGCTTTAGCAGATGCCGCGTGTTCAGCTTGTATTCGTGCGACGGCATTTTCACGGAATACTTCAAGGGCGCGCGCCATGTCGCCAATCTCGTCCAATCGATTCTTCGAAGGCGGCTCAACTTTTAGATTACCGCCCGCAACTTTCTTCATAGCCTCCGTTAGTTCCGACAGGGGCGTAACAATACCACCGCGCAAAACAACCAATGCCAAAACAACAGAGCATAGGAACAAGATCGACGCGCCAAACAAAACTTTTTGCTGGTCGCCAACGACTCGATAAATGCGCGCTTGCAACAATGAAGCAAGCTGCTCATTGGAAATCAAGGCGGCGCGCAAAATCGAATGGCGCGCAGCGCGCGAAATTGTTTGGGCGTCATATGCAGAGTTTGTTGCGATGAGGCGATCAATAGTGGCCTGCACATCCATGTTGAGCCGTCGAAGCAAGTCCGTATGCTGGTTTTGCGAACCCGCTTTCAAAGCTGAGTCAAAGGACTGAGCAAACTCAAGCTGCAGTGTTCGAAGCATGCCCTCTTGGCGCGCCAACTCGACACGATCCCCTTCAATAAGGTTTGAGACA
>JAYSRI010000210.1:0-1685 GCA_043721175.1 Alphaproteobacteria bacterium | reverse complement strand
CAACTGCCGCCAAGAAGTGCTCGGCCACTTTGGTGTCCTCTGTTACGATGCAGTCAGTATGGCCAGAGCTGTAGGTGGCGATATGCGCAATGGCGGCGTCTGCATCGTCCACAATGGCGATTGACAAAATTGGCGCCAGATATTCGGTGTGCCAATCTTCTTCACTTGCCGTGTCCATTGGCACAATGGCACGCGCACGCTCATCGCCGCGTAACGAGCAACCTGTCGCGATCAAAGCCGCAGCGATTGGCGGCAACAAATGTTGTGCAACACTGGCATCAATCAACAATGTCTCCGTTGCCCCACACACCCCCGTGCGACGCATTTTCGCGTTTATGACCAGATCGAGTGCTTTAGCTGGATCGGCTGAGTCATGAAGATAGGTATGGCAAATGCCTTCGAGGTGACTGAGCACGGGAACCCGTGCCTCAGCCTGAACACGGGCGACAAGGCTTTTCCCGCCCCGTGGGATGATCATATCCAAATTGCCATCCAGTCCCGCCAGCATTTCGCCAACTGCAGCGCGGTCTGTGGTATGCACAAGCTGAATAGCGTCTGCAGGTAGGCCCGCTGCAACAAGGCCAGCACGCAATGCCTTGGTGATTTCAATCGAGCTCGCGATTGCGTCCGATCCGCCGCGCAGGATGACGCAATTGCCCGAGCGTATGCACAAAGCGCCGGCATCGGCGGTCACGTTTGGACGGCTTTCGTAGATGATACCAATCACACCGATGGGAATGCGCACGCGCTGCATATGCAGGCCATTGGGGCGGGTCCAGTCTTTCATGACTTCGCCCAGCATATCATCCTGACCTGCAACGGTCTCAATACCCACGGCAATCCCTTCGAGGCGAGCGGCATCAAGCGCCAAACGGTCCATCATCGGCGCGGCAAGGCTTTGCGCCTGTCCGCGTGCGAGATCCTGTGCATTGGCCGCTAAAATCAAGTCCTGAGCACCACGAACATGGGCGGCCATGGATGTAAGCGCGCTTGTGCGGGTTTGCGCACTGGCCTCGCGCACCGCCTTAGCTGCGGCGCGCGCACGCTTGCCCAAGGCAACCATGATGTCGTGTTCAAGTGCGGGTTGAGGTACGTGAATGTTCATAACTCTTTTGTGCCTGAAAATTGCATGCAAGACAATTGTGCTTCTGCTGGTTTAGGACGTGAGAATGACAGATGCCGCGCAAGAGATTCGTTATGTTGAGGCCAATGGTCAGACATTTGAGACGATAGTCGCAGGGCAAGGTGGCGCAAAATTCGCGTTATTGTTGCACGGATTTCCTGAATCCAATCTGTCGTGGCGCTTTCAAGTGCCGTTGCTTGTTGCATTGGGCTATGAAGTATGGGCTCCCAATTTGCGCGGTTACGGTGGTTCGTCTCGACCACTCGGCGTTCAGGCTTACAGGGTTTCGCACTTGGTAAAAGACGTTGCCGGACTGATTGATGCTGGCGCGGATGGCCGACCTGTGACGTTGATGGCACACGATTGGGGCGCGATCATTGCCTGGGCTTTTGCAGCTGATCAAATCAGACCGCTGGACAAACTTGTCATTATGAATGTGCCCCATCCCGCGCGGATGATTGAAGGATTGCGTACATGGGCGCAAATCAAGCGGAGCTGGTATATCTACTTTTTTCAACTGCCATGGTTGCCAGAGTTTGTGATTGGTGCCCGCGAAGCGGCT
>JAYSRI010000209.1:0-4181 GCA_043721175.1 Alphaproteobacteria bacterium | reverse complement strand
GGCTGAACGAAGGTCGTGCTACATTCACATCAACCCCAGCCGATGGTTTAGGAAAATGGTCTTCCAGTTTTGAAGCCGCCGTGTCCGATCAGACAAGTAGCCTCAGCATTGCAGGGTCGAGCTTTTTCAACCGCTCTGAATTTGCGACCCAAGCGACGTCAAACTGGCAGAATGGGCGAACAATTCAACGTTTAGGTGTGCGTACCGGCACGGCATTGGCGTTTGTAAACGGTCAGTTTGCAATAGGAAGGCCGGTCGCAGATAGCTTCGCCATAATCGGTGGTCACAAATCCTTAAAAGGTCGGATGATTTCGTTACGCTCGCAGGGTGGTGAGGCCAGTCCGATGGCAAAGACGGGATTTTTTGGGCCCGCTTTAGTAACAGGCTTGGGCACTTACGCACCAAGGACAATTACTGTTGCCGTGGAGGATCCACCTGCTGGATACGATATTGGCAGTGGCACTTTTCGGGTTTCCCCGCCGCTGTTTGGTGGCTATCGCTTTGTAGTTGGGTCCGATACGGCAAACTCGGTCATTGGCACATTGGTATTAGCCAACGGTCAAGCCGTCAGTCTAGCTGTTGGCACTGCGAGCAGTTTAGATTGGCCTAAGACTGAGCCGATTGTTGTTTTCACCAATGCCAATGGACAGTTTAGCGTTTCTGGACTGGGCGTAGGGCGCTGGGCGCTGAACATGCGCGGAATAGGTGCGCTATTTGAATTTTTAATCGAGCAGAATGAGACAAATTTTGTAGAATTGGGAATCATACATGCTAGGGTTGCTCCATGAATTTTGACCCGCTTTTCTTAAGTCCAGCTTGTTTGCTAGCATTTGTGTCCATGTGTGGTGTCACGAACAGTGCGTTGGCCCAAACTGCACCACCACAAACGGTGCTGGAAAAATGTTCCCCCTCGCTTGTCTTCAGCGGTCACTTGCAAACACCGGCCTATAATCCATTTGCGCAAGGCGCGTTGATTAGTGATAGCGACATTGGTTTCCGCAATGCCGACTGTGGTCAAAGCATTACTATAAACGCGGCAATTGGTTGGAAAGACCTTTCACCGCGTTTGACAAACAATCGGGCAGAACTGGCATTCAGCCTTTTCGTTGCGGGACGGGATATGACCGCAAGTGACGGTGGCTTGAGCACGGCCGATGCGCTCACTGCCGGTGCTCAGATTATTTTGCCGCCTGAGAGCTCGGGGACTATCCCAAACTTAGTGCGCCTTGTTATTCGGGAGGGTCAAATCGTGCCCCCCGGGTTGTATACCATCGAGGCTCCGATAAACACAAAACTTGCAAGTGGTCCTGCTTCAGCAGGTCTCCCTTTGGATTCCGAAAGCAAGTTTGAAGGTGGCACCAACGTCCTAAGGGTCACCACCGAGGTTTTGGCGATTATGAAACTGGGCATATCGGGGTGTGATGTTACGGCACCAACTTCATCGTTATCATCTCAGCAATACGCAGGTTTAGATTTGGCTTCCTCCTGCAAACTTAAGTTAGGCGACCCACAAATTGGTATGATCAATGGAGATATTGCGCGTGCGCGTCTCACGAGCTTAACCAATATAAATTTTGTTATTGCGATGACGTCTCGCAATGGCGGCATGCTCGTTCCCGTCGGCCACAACGCTGAAGCCAAAGAGACCGAGCAAATACATTATCGTGCATCTGTGCAAAGTCAGGGGCGTGAATTTGACTTTCTGTGCACTGGGTCCCCCTGCGGCCAAAGCCATACGTTTGAACCAAGCCCCAGCCCACTGGGAACCGACCTCTATTTTCAACTTCGCGTCGATGATCCAGACTTGAACCAAAAACGTGCCGGTACCTATTCTGATGTCATCACGCTGGTTATTCAGCCTGCTTCTTGAATGATCTTCTCAGTCAATGGGCCTAAAGCTGTACTTTGGCTTCGCTTTCGCGCTTGCATTTAAGCGAAAATTATAGGTAGTCTGTCATTGTGTGCAGAAAGCATAACAATGGGTATGGGTCATGAATAATCGGTTGAAGCAGGCACTTGTAGTGTCTGCTATGACGCTGGCGGTTGCGCCACTTACAGGGTTTGCGCGCGCGCCATCCATGTCACTAGAGGCCTATGTGCCGGTGTCGTGTTCGGTAGGTTTTGCGTTTTCACCCGGACGCTTCAATAGTGAAGGTCGCGCCACACTTGGTCGCACATCTGAAACGTGTAACTCGGGCTCCGGCTATCGGCTATACGCACGTGCCACTGGTGATGTAGACGGCACCAGCCTAATTATCGATGGCAATGAAGTGGACTTGGCACCGGGGCGCGAAGTTTTGTTAGTTGATGAAGCTGGCGCTGGATCCATCGCACGTAAAATTGACTATTATTCGGAGACACTCTCCGATGGTGGCAGCTTACAGCTAAGAATTGAAGCAAAGTAAGGCTGGTAGCGTTTGGAGTTTGGTGTGCGTAAAAGTCGATTATGGTTGTGGATAGCGGGCGTTTTTGCGGCTTTGATTGTGGTTGTTATAGTTGCGTTTATTGGGCGGTCGTCGGGCAGCCTTCAAGCCCGCCACCCATTGCCGACAATACCTGCCGCAATTGCGCTAGAGTCTGACAAAAACCAAGGTCAGCCAGTTCGGGCGACTCAATCCCAAGCAGCAGTGCCTTTGGTTAAAGCCGCAAAATCGGCCGATGGTATAAAACCAGTTGACCCGAAAGAGGCCACACCGCTCGGCCAATCAGCTGCAGATAGCATTTTGCCTCAGAAAGTGAATAAGCCCACGGTCCCGGCAGTCAGCACAATAGAGCCTCCTATGTTGAAGGAAACTCGCGACAAAGCGCCATCACAAATTGTGCTACCAAAGGCCAAATCCCTAGAAGCACCTGTCCTGCCGCCACCAAACCCAGTTGAAACAACGCTTCCGCCATCGTCAAAAAGCCAATCAACATCCGTTATCATCCCACTTCCGAGTCGAAAGTAACCTAGCTGGGATAAACTTTGCCTTGATGCTGGTTCTGTTGACGCGGGACTTCGCCGTCATGTGGTCAGTTGTGTGGTCCAGATTTAGGCCCACAAAATCTGAATCCGATTTTTGCAAAAAACATGCTCTGATTCAAAGTTCTCGAGCGACCTGAGCGCTGCCAAGTAGAAGAGCAGCAGCCTAGACTTGGGCGCGTAGAATTGCACTCGCAGCAGCAACAACCGATGCAATGCGTAGTGCCACCTGGATGTTCAACGCGGGCACATTATGCTTTTTCAATTCAACTTCATGGCTATCCAAGCACATGCCGCAGCCGTTGATCGCCGAAACAGCTAGGCTCCAAAGTTCGAAATCAACTTTTTCAACACCCGGATTTGCAAGGACGTTCATCCGCAGACCAGCCCGCAAAGTCCGATATTCGGGGTTAGTCATTAGGTGCAGAGAGCGATAATAAACGTTATTCATCGCCATGATTGCCGCAGCGGAACGCACCGCCATGATTGCTTCTGGTGTTAGGCGCTGAGCTGCCTCGGCCTCAAAAGAAGCCACCACCGATGGTTGCCCAATCGCAATCGCGGACGCCAGAAACGCTCCCCATTTTTGTTGGTCTGTGAGTGTCGTCTCATTCGCCAAGGAGCCCAGATTCAAGCGAATGTCTTTAGCAAAGTCAGGGATTTGTTCGCGCAGGGCATCAAGCGACATGGAGAGTTCCTTTGGGTTAAATAAAGTGCGTTGCCATCGCCGCCGCAGCGCAGCTTGGCGCAGATCAGGAAGAACCCTTATCCGCGCCACGCTTGTCAGCCACGGCCAGCAACAATCCTCTTAAAGAACCGCGCCACCAGCGGGGCGATTGCACGGGCATAGTTCGTCGGTTTGAAAACCGTCTAACAAACGCAAGATTTCGTCCGGATTGCGTCCGACATTTAAGTTATTGACGCTGGCATGTTGGATCACATTGTGTGGGTCGACCAAGAATGTTGCGCGCAATGCAACCCCTGCATCTTTTTCCCGCACGCCAAGGCCGTCAACTAATACACCTCTGGTGTCGGCAAAGGCATATTGTTTCATGTTCGACAAATCGGCATGTTCACGCCGCCAAGCCAGCTTGCAAAACTCATTGTCTGTCGAGCCACCCATCACAACGCAATCGCGGTCACCAAATTCACCAACTAAATTGTCAAAGCCAACGATCTCGGTTGGACAAACGAACGTGAAGTCCTTTGGGTAGAAATA
>JAYSRI010000208.1:0-4199 GCA_043721175.1 Alphaproteobacteria bacterium | reverse complement strand
TTGTGCTGTCCTTGTGCCATTGAGAGATCGTTTTGGGCGGAGTTGGCAGCCAAACGAGCGGCAGTGACACGACTTTCTAAGTCGCTCAGTTCCGCACTTTCATTAAGTTCTGGTAGTGCGGCCAGCAAATCCTGTGTCACCGAAACCAAGGCCTGTGCCTGACCGCATTCGCTTGCCATGGCGCGCACGTTATTTTGAGCTTGTGTTAGGCTTGCAGTCGCGCGTGCCAAAGCAGCCTCCAATACGACAACTTTTTCACGCGCCTGGCCCAGATTGGCGAACGCGCGAGGTGCGTCACTTCTTGCGGACTTCGACGTCGCGCGGCATTGGTCGGCAAAAGCACGTGCAGCGGCGCTAGCTTGTGCGTCGGTTTGCGCTTTGGCTTTGGCGTCGCCGACTTGGCCACGTAAATCACCCAACCTTGCCCGTTGCTCCAGCAAAACGGCAGCGTTGCTGACGCCATCGCCGCGACGCACAAACCCGTCCCACCGCTTCATATCGCCCAATTTTGTTACCGCACGGCCACCAACAGGCAGTGGTCCATATGCAGCGAAGTCTTGCGGGGGGACAATTACAGCCGACAATAGTCGCGCTTTGAGTGCACTCGGGAAGCTGTCCATTTCGTCGATGAGAAGAAGCGTATCATCTATCCGACCAGCTTGAGGCCAATCGATTTGACCCCCTTGGATGTCGTGCCAAGCGCTTGGGGCATTCACATCGAGCGACGCTTCAAGTTCATCCCCCAACGCCGCCGCTAGTGCGCGCTCAAAGCCTGCTTTTGTTCTGAGTTGATCGAGAATTTTGGGCCAGTTGCCTTTGGATGTTTGACGGGTTGCCGCTTCAAGACCGCTAATCTCATTGTTCAAGCGATCCAGCGCATTTTGACTATTGCGCGCTATGTCACGCGCGGCTTGATCATCATTATTTGCCTCGTCAGACTCTTGATCAGCAGCGTCAGCGAGATCACCGGCACTGGCAGCAAGCGCAGTGGCTTGCTCAACACGTTGCTGGGCATCCTGTAAATCAACATCAGCGGGCAATAAACCGATCAGGCGCTCGACCTCGCGCCGGGCCGCAGCTTTGGCCTGTTCGCGTCGAAACAATTGCGCCTTGGCATCCTCGCACGCCCGCAATTGCGCAGTTCGCTCGCCTTGCGCGGTCGCGCGGCGCGTGATGACAGCGGTCAGCTCGGCCTCTGCAATCGACCGCTTTGCATTGGCTTGCTCACAAATTGCGCGCAGTTTGGCGATGACCATTTCAAGATTGTCGCTGTCAGGCAGTGTGTCTTGCTCGGCACGCACGCGCGTCAAGTTTAAGGCGGCATCGTCGAGCAAGGTCGTTTCACGTGTTTGATCTTTGTCGATGCGGGTAATGTCGGCATTGGCCGCTTCCAGCGCGTCCTTGGCAGCCTTAAGATCGCGCTCCAACGCAAACTTTTGGCCTTCGATGCGGCGCAATACAGCCTCGGCTATCGCCTGTTCCTGACGCAAATCAGCAATGCCCGCATCGGCAGCCTCTGCTTGTTGGTTGGCCCTATTGGCGAAGATAATCGCATCAGCCAGCGCACGTTCAGCCACTGTTTGGGTATGCAGCGCAGCGGCTACCAATTGCTGACTAGTTGCCAGCCGCTTGGCGAACAAAAACGCTTCGAGACCGCGAATTTCCTCGGCAATACCGCGATAGCGCTGCGCTTGTTTGGCCTGACGCCGCAAACCACCAACTTGGGTATTCATGGTGTCTATGATGTCGTCGAGGCGTTCCAAATTGGTTTGCACGCCGCGCAGTTTCAGCTCGGCTTCATGACGACGGGTATAGAGGCCACTGATCCCCGCTGCTTCTTCAAGGATGCGTCGCCTATTCTCAGGTTTGGCATTGATCAATTCGCTGACCTGATTTTGCCGCACCAATGCGGGCGAGTTTGCGCCTGTCGAGGCATCAGCGAATAGCAATTGTACGTCGCGTGCACGCACTTCCTTGCCATTGATCCTAAATGTCGAACCCGCCGCCCGCCTAATCTTGCGAGTCACTTCAAGGATGGGCGCGGTATCGAAAGGCGCAGGCGCCTTGCCGGCACTATTGTCGAGCACCAATGTGACCTCAGCTATGTCGCGCGCAGGTCTTTTATCGGTGCCTGCGAAAATGACGTCATCCATTTCCCCGCCACGCAACGCACGTGCCGAGGTCGCCCCCATAACCCAACGCAGTGATTCCAATATGTTGGACTTACCACAGCCATTGGGTCCGACAATGCCGGTCAATCCCTGTTCGATTTTCAGAGAAACAGGATCAACAAAAGACTTGAAACCGGTAACACGTAGGCCCACGACCTGAAGGTCGGTCGCCTTCATCGCTTTTTGGCCATGGGCGAGTGGGGTCGGCTGCGCTGAGCGGCCAAAATGGCAGCAACCACGGCGGCCTCGGTCAGTGGTTGACCAGCTGGGACCGTCACGATGACGCCATTCACGAACAGCGTTGGTGTCGCGACGACGCCTGCATTGGCCCCAGCCTCGGCGTTGGTGCGCACTTGGGCTTGGCGGGCCGGATCGCTCAAACAGGCTTGCGACGCCGCGTAGGTCATGCCGCCTGCATCTTCGGCAATCGCAAACAATATTCCCTTTGGCCCAGTTTCACCCACGGCCGCATTGAACACTTCTTGTTGGCGCTCAAAAAAAGCGTCCACGAGTGAATAGTAACGGCTTGGACCCGCGCATATGGTCAATGCATGCATGGCGACAGACAGGTCAAACGGCGGGGTCGGCAGCGGCCTTAGTATGTATCTGACTTGCCCGCTGTCGATAAAGCGTCGTTTAATCGCGGGCAAAATCTCATTACTAAAGGCCGCACAATGACTGCACGTTAGCGAGCCATATTCGAGTAAAGTCACGGGAGCGTCGGCTCGCCCCATGGCCCAGCTGATCACGCTGGATGCAACTGGAAGGGCTTTTGTTTTTGGTTGCGGTCGACCTTGGGCAAAAACCGGCGTGGTATGAGCAACTAAAGCACACACTAACCCGACCCCAAGCCAAGACTTGGTGTAGGCTTGATGCGGGCTAGGGGCTTGGTTCAACCGAGTTCTCTCTTACCCAGCTTTAACCAAAGCTGCGTCGAGTGTCTTATCGAGGTCGCCAGCTTCCATTTCGCGTCCAATCGGGCCGTCAAATTTTTCGCCATTGATAAAAATGGCTGGCGTACCAGTGACCCCGGCTTTGTCAGCCCCGTCTTTGACGTCTGCCAAGATTTTCAAGACCGCTTCATTGGAAAAACATGCTTTGACGGCATCGGCATTCATCCCGACTGAGGCCCCCAAGGTCACGAAATATTGCTCCGAACCAGTTGGGCCTTGGGCTTGGGTAACCATTTCCATTTGTTGGCGCATAATGGTCGCGATGATTTCATCGCGTTTGTCGCCACCAGCGCAGCGCGCTAATGCGTGACCAGCGGTTGCAAGTAAAGCGGGCGCGGTTGGATATTCACGAAACACATAACGCACTTTGCCTGGTGTGACGTATTTTTCTTTCAAGGCGGGCAGGACATTTTTGTGGAAGTTTGCACAATGCGGGCAAGTCACTGAAGCATACTCGACAACCACAACTTTGGCCGTTTTTGAACCCATCGGGAAGTCAGTCGCGGCTTCGTATTTGCTTAACGCCGAGCCACCTCCGCCACTGGCACCACCGCCGGGCTTACAGGCAGCTAAACCCAACAGGCCACCCACCAAAACAAGCGATGCCAAATAGGCAGTTGAGCGACGTGTACTTAGCATGATGTGTCTCCAGAGGCGCGCAGCACGTTTGAGGCCGCGGGAAATTGATATTTGATTCGCGAGTATGACCAAAATACCTATGTTAGTCGATATCGCTTGTCGCGTCAGCCAAGCGTTTCAGTGCGGCGCGCAAATCTGGTTCTGTGACCGCCGCTAGCTTTTGGTCCAGCTCGCGGCTTTCTTGTGCATTTAGCACGCGTTTTGTTTTTGCATGTGCGTTTTGGCTTGGCTTAGACAACGGTGCTCGGATCAGCGTCAGGCGTTTGACTTTTGTGCCCCCGGCCAGCCGCACAAGGCCAATAATCTCATCGCTGCGCATCGTGATGAAAGGGGCAGCTGCCGCTGCTACCTTCACCACAAGGGTCTCGCCTTTGATCAAATCAGGCTGGGTGATGGAGGCAATCTTGTCGCCGACGATTTCGACCCACCGCGCTTG